>JBGQHD010000682.1:0-3722 GCA_041497795.1 Planctomycetia bacterium | reverse complement strand
TGCACTGCTCAGCGAAGACGATCGATTCACTGCATTCTTCGCCCAACGGCCAGGCTGCTCCCACCGCCGCCGCTCCACCCTCCAACGCCGCCAACGCTGTAACAGCACCGCCGCGTAAAACCAAAACGTGTCATGGACCCGTTTTGCCCTTCAGATTTCTGCCTTTCAAATCCGGGGAGCGGCGGCGCTCCTCTCGGCCAGGCCACAACGGGCCGAGCGTGCGATCCCTGTTGGGCACCAGATTTCGGTTTTTCCACAGGCGGCAAAGTTGCACCATCGAGCGATCGATCGAACGGCCTGATCCGTATATGGGGCGCGCATTGCCGCACCGGCTGATGCTCGTCCGCAACGTGACCTGAGTGAAGAGGTATTTCTCGCTCGGCGAGCAAGTCGCCCGCACTAGGAAAAACCCTAGCTGCGAGGAAGGGAGTACGGCACTATATTCGTAGCTCCAACGAGGATTCGACGATGGATCCGAGCCGCTCCGAGCGCGAGGTGCAGCCACTTGTGCCGGAGTGCGCGCGGCGCCCTTCCGCCGCGATCGAGGCGGGGCAGAAACGCGCCGAAGACGACCTGCGGCGCGGGTTCCACATCCTGCGGGGCGTGATGGAGGGGACCACTGACGCCGTGTTCGTCAAGGACCTCGAGGGCAGGTACCTGACGATCAACGAGGCGGGCGCCCGGCTGGTCGGCAAGACCGTCGGCGAAATCCTCGGCAAGGACGATCGGGAGCTCTTCTCCGCCGACACCGCCCGCCAGATCATGGACGCCGACCGCAAGACCATGGCGGCGGGCCGCACGCTCACGTACGAGGAAACCGCCACGGCGGCCGGGGTGACGCGTGTCTATCTCTCGACCAAGGGACCGTACCGCGACAACGAGGGAAACGTCATTGGCCTGATCGGCATCTCCCGCGACATCACCGCCCGCAAGCAGGCCGAAGAGGCGCTGCAGAAGAGCGAGGCCAAGGTTCGCGCGATCCTGGAGGCCATGCCCGACGCCATGCTCCGGGTCCGTCGCGACGGCGCGATCCTGGAGTACCGAGGCGCCAAGGGCTTCCTCCCCTACTCGGGCGACGCTCTGGGGAAGCGGATTACGGACGTCCTGCCGCCTGCCGTGGCGGACGCCTGCCTGAAGCTGGCCGGCGAGGCCCTGGACCGCGGCGAAGTGCAGGAATTCGAGTACGACCTGGAGAAGCCCGACGGGCGCCATGAGTTCGAAGCCCGGTTCGTGGCCCTGGGCCAGGATGAAGTGCTGGCCATCGTCCGCGACGTCACGCAGCGCAAGCGGGCCGAGGCGCAGGTGCGGAAGCTGCTGGGCGACTTGTCGCGCGCCGCGCGGATCACGACGGTCGGGGAAATGGCCTCCGGCCTGGCTCATGAGCTGAACCAGCCGCTGATGGCGATCACGAACTATGCCAGCGCGGCGTCGAACCTGCTGCACGCGCCCAAGGGGCGAACCGCCGACCTTGTGGCCTGCCTCGCCAAGCTCCAGAGCCAGGCGCAGACGGCGGCGGAGATCATTCGCCGCGTCCGCGGCTTCCTGGCGCACCGCGAGCCGCATTTCTCCAGCGCCGATCTCAACGCCCTGGTGCAGGCGGCCGTCGATCTCGACCGAAGCTGGTCGTCGGACGACGCCACGCGCATCGAGATGGAATTGGCCGATGGCCTGCCGGCGCTGCAGGTGGACCGCGTGCTGCTCCAGCAGGTGGTGATCAACCTGATCCGCAATGCCCGCGAGGCCATGGCCGACCTGCCGGCCTCGGAGCGAAGAATCACCCTCACGACCGCGCGCTGCGGAGCCGGCCAGGTGTCGCTCGCCGTGCGCGACAACGGTCCGGGAATCGCCAGCGACGTGGCCGGCCACCTGTTCGAGCCGTTCCGCAGCACCAAGCCGCAGGGGCTGGGCCTGGGCCTCTCCATCAGCCGGTCGATCATCGAGGCCCACCACGGACGGCTGGAAGTGGACTGCGCGGGTACCCGTGCCGTGGCGGAACGCGATGCCGTGGCGGAACGCGATGCCGCCGCGAAACGCGATGCCACTGCGGAACGCGATGCTGTGGCGGAACGCGGCGCGACGTTTCGCTTTGTCTTGCCCATTGGCTAGGGGAGCCGACGATGTCTCACCAGCCCAGGGTCTATGTCGTGGACGACAACGCGGCCGTCCGCGACTCGCTTACCTACCTGTTCAAGTCGGTCGGCCTTACGATGCGGGGCTATGCCTCCGCCGAGGAGTTTCTCACCGACTTTCAACCGAACCGATCCGGTTGCCTGGTGCTCGACGTGCGCATGCCGGGCATGAGCGGCATGGACCTGCAAGCTGAGCTGCGCCAGCGGGGCAGCAGCCTGCCGATTATTTTCCTCAGCGGCCACGGCGACGTTCCCCTGGCGGTGCGGGCCGTGCAGGAGGGCGCCGTCGATTTCCTGGAGAAGCCCGTGCAACAGCAGGTCCTCGTGGAGCGCGTGCGCAAGGCCCTGGCGGCCGACGAGGGCGCGCGGCGGGCCGGCCGCGAGCGGGCCGCCGTCGCGGCCCGCCTGGCGACGCTCACGGACCGGCAGCGGGAAGTGCTGGACCTGATGCTGGCCGGCCATCCCAACAAGCTGATCGCCGCGACCCTGGGCGTGACCGAGAAGACCGTTGAATTTCATCGCGGCCGGATCATGAAGAAGATGCAAGCCGACGGGCTGGCCCAGCTCCTGCGGATGGTGCTCCACGCGAGGGGCGCGAGAGAAGGTTAACGCGTGCGATCGTACACGACGACCGTCTTGATGCCCTGCGGCTGGCGGTGCTCGAAGTGCCAGAGGGCGTCGTCGTCGAGACCGACGCGCGCGGTGACGACCGCCTCCGCGGCCCGCGCGTTTGCCGCATGCATCTGCCGCAGATGGGCCATCGCATCGTGAAAGTCGCGCACGGCGGCGTTCACGGAGCCAAGGAAGATCTGGTTCCGCACCAGGCCGTCGCGGACCAGCCGGGCGACGTTCACTTCACCGGCGTGCTGACGCCGCGAGCTGCCGAGCCAGACCATGACCGCGCAGGAGGCCATCGGCTGGGCCGCCAGCAGCACCACGTCTTCGCTGCCGGTGCATTCCAGGACGAGGTCGAAGCCGTCGCGCTCGACGTCGAGCGAGCCAAGGACCACCGCCGCGGCCGGCAAATACGTGGCGCCAAGCTCGGCCACAAGCTGGGCCCGAAGGGAGCTTTCCGCGTCGCGGCCGTAAACGGCCGTCGGCCAGCCGCGGCTCACCGCGGCGATGACCGCCGCGAAGGCAATCGGCCCCAGCCCGGTCACCAGCACGCGCGGCGGCGGCTCGGTCCAGGCGTCGTGGCCCAGCCGGGCTTGTTGGAGACGCAGGGCCTCGTTGACCGCCTTTTCGGCCACTGCCTGCGGCTCGGTGAACACGGCCAGCGGGCGGAACTCTGGCTCGACGGGGATGAGGTATCGCGGCTCGTCGAGCCAATACGGCAGCGAGAAACCATGCTCGGTCACGATGCCGCGCTCGACGTAGTGGCCGACGGGCAGCAGATCCACGCGGCGACTGCGTCCTCGTTCCCAGGCTCCGCCTGGGAACGCACTGCCCGCAAGGCTCTGCCTTGCCGGCCGCTGGCTGTCTGCGTGACTCGTCGTCGGGTCGCAGTGACTGCGAGGCGGAGCCTCGTGGGCAGTGCGTTCCGAGGCGGAGCCTCGGAACGAGGGTCCCTCACCCCGACCCTCTCCCAGCGGG
>JBGQHD010000681.1:0-3735 GCA_041497795.1 Planctomycetia bacterium | reverse complement strand
GGTGCCGCTCGGCTCGCGGCACCTACTCGCGGAGCGAGATGACTACTCTCTATCCTCCGCTGCCGCGCGACTTTTACGACCGCGACGTGCGCGCCGTCGCCCGCGAACTGCTGGGCAAGCTGCTCGTGCGGCGAGTGGGTGGCGGCCTGACGGTCGGCCGCATCGTCGAGGCCGAGGCGTACCTGGCCGCGGGCGACACGGCGAGCCATTGCTATCGCGGCCGCACCCCCCGCAACGCCAGCATGTTTGGCCCGCCGGGGCACGCCTATGTCTATGCCATCCACTCACGCTGGTGCCTCAACGCGGTGACCGAGCCAGAAGGCACGCCGTCGGCCGTGCTGCTGCGCGCGGTCGAGCCGCTCTTGGGCATCGGCGCGATGCGCCGCCGCCGGGGCGTGGAGCCGCTGCGCGATCTGGCCCGCGGCCCGGCGCGGTTGTGCGAGGCGCTGGCCATCGATCGCACCCTGGACGGCTGCGACCTGACGCGCGGCCGGGGCTTGTGGATCGCCGAAGGTGCTTCACCGGCCCTTCCTCCAATCGAGGTGATCGTCACGCCGCGCATCGGTGTCACGTCGGCCCACGACTTGCCGCTGAGGTTCGCCGCCGCCGGCCACCCGTTCGTCAGCGGGCGGCGCGGCCCGCAAAAAGCCAGCACCCCGGCTGCTGCCAGCAGCCGGGGTGCTTGACCGTGGATCGCTCGAACTGGGTCGTCGAGCCTTTTCCGTAGCCTGACTCTCCGAGTCGGGCGCCCGACTCGGCGAGTCAGGCTACGGCCCGGAGCGAGATGGCTACATTACGGCCGGGGAATGTCGTTGACACTCCACCGCTTGGGATACGCCGGGCGCGGCGGCGAGTAGAACCGGGTCGTGCCCGAGTTCCCTCGGCCGCTGCGCCAATGGCGCGGCGGCGAGACGTCCGGCTTGCGGACGAAGAAGAACGTCAGCAACCGGACGATGAACAGCAGCACGCCCAACACGGGCGCCGCGCGATCCCAAAAGCGGCCTAGAACTTCCAGCAATTGCATGGACTGCACCTCCTTCTCATCGATCGCGTCCGTGCTACGATAGAACGGCGGGCGGGATAGTAGTGGCACCCCCCGGGCGTCACAAGGTCAGTCGCCGCCTGATGCAACGCTAGGGCGCGAGTCGCTGCGAGCACTTGCGTCGCGGCGATGCGCGCGGCCAAATCCCAGCACCCCGGCTGCTCTGTAGCAGCCGGGGTGCTATCCCCCGCACTGCTTCTTGCCTCCCTGCAACCCCCGCCAGCAATGCCACACGCCGACTCACTCGCCGCCAACGACAGCGTTCTTTCCCGCCGCGAGCTGCTCGCGCAATCGGCTGCGGTCGGCGCGCTGGCGGCCGTGGCAATGGCTGCATCCCCAAACGACACGCGCGCCGCCGAAAAGGATCGCCCGGCCGCCGAACCGCTGTACTCTCTGAACACCAGCACGATCCGCGGCCAAGCGCTGGGGCTGGTGGCCGAAATCGAGCTGGCCGCCAAAGCCGGTTACCAGGCCGTCGAGCCGTGGCTCTTCGAGCTCGACAAGTATGCCAAGGAGGGCGGCTCGCTCCCCGACCTGCGCAAGCGTATCGCGGACCTCGGCCTGAAGGTCCCCAGCTCCATCGGGTTTGCTCCCTGGATCGTCGATGACGATGCGGCGCGGGCCAAAGGGCTGGAGGCCGCCAAGCGTGACATGGAGCTGGTCCGTGCCATCGGCGGCATGCGCATTGCCGCTCCGCCCGCCGGCGCGACCGACAAGACCGTCAGCCTGGCCGACGCCGCGCGGCGCTATCGCGCGCTGCTCGAGCTCGGCGAGACGATGGGCGTCACTCCCCAGGTCGAGGTGTGGGGCTTCTCCAAGTCGCTCACCCGGCTCAGCGAGACGGCCTACGTGGCCCTCGAGTCGGGCCACCCCGCCGCGTGCGTCCTGCCCGACATCTACCATCTCCACAAGGGCGGCTCCGGCTTCCACACCACGAAGCTGCTCAGCGGTCTGGCCGTGCACATGTTCCACGTGAACGACTACCCGGCCGTGCCGGAGCGGGCCGCGATCACCGACGCGCACCGCGTTTATCCGGGCGACGGCGTGGCCCCGCTGCGGCAGATCGTCCGCGACCTGCGGGCCAGCGGCTTCCGCGGCTACCTGTCGCTGGAGCTGTTCAATCGCGATTACTGGAAGCAGGATGCCGAACAAGTCGCCCGCACCGGCCTGGCGAAGATGCGCGAGATGGTTCACAAGAGCCTGGAAGGGTAGGTCCCGCGAGCCGAGCGGGACCGGATGCGCGGACGGCCGTGTCGAATCCGGGTGTACCCCCTGCGATGACACGTGACAAAACACATTTTCGAGGTATGCCCGGCGCCGCCCACAGCCGATGGGTCGTTTCGATGACTTCTCATCCCTCAGGCGGCGGCGTAACCCATTAGCCTGTCCTCGCTTGCTCCTCTGCACATCGCCACGACCCCTCTCGAATGCGCGACATATACGGAAGACTTCGTCACATAACCGGCGTGTGATGCCGCGGCAGAAACGCCGCGACGCGCACCGGCACACGCCGCGGCGACCTATCTTTCCTCTAGCAGGCCATCCGCGCGCTATGAGTGCGCGCCTAAGCTTCGCCCCCGCCCAATCGAAGCCGTCGTCCCATTCCCGCAGAGTGCCGCGCCGTGAATTGGCTGGACGAATTCCGCTCCAAGCTCGCCGAAGGCGACTCCGTCGGCTACCGCCTCGGCGGCACGCCGGCCAGCGAGCCGACCGCGCTGGCGGCGTTGGCGCTCATTGTCGGGGGACAGGCTACCGCGGCCGAGGCGAAGCTGCATTGGCTGGCCGGCGTCCAGACGGCCGAGGGAAGCATCGGGATCAACGCCCGCGAGCCCTCGCCGGCCTGGCCGACGCCGTTGGCGGTGCTAGCCTGGATCGCCGGCGAAAAAAGGTGTCAGGAACCTTTTCTGCTGCGCTCCGCTGACCGGGTGCCGCCCGCCACCCCGAGGGCAGAAAAGGTTCCTGGCACCTTTTTTCCGCAGCGACCGCCGTGGTCGCGCCATGTCCGCCCGGCCGTCGATTGGCTGCTGCGCACGGCCGGCACGAAGCTGCCGCCGCGCGGCGAGGGGCACGACACTACGCTCGTCGGCTGGCCGTGGGTGGTGGGCACGCACTCCTGGATCGAGCCGACGTCGCTGGCCGTCTTGGCCCTCAAAGCGGCCGGGCACGGCGGCCACCCCCGCACGCGCGAGGCGGTGCGGCTGCTCATCGACCGCCTGCTGCCCGGCGGCGGCTGCAATTATGGCAACACCGTGGTCCTCGGCCAACGACTCGTGCCGCACGTGCAGCCGACGGGCCTGACGCTGTTGGCCCTCGCCGGCGAGCGCGATCCCTCGGGCCGCATCGAACGATCGATCGAATACCTGCTCCGCGTGCTGGACGAGCATACGTCTCCGGCGTCACTAGCCTATGGACTGCTGGGCATGGCGGCCCACGGCACGGAGTGCTGCATGGCCGAGGAGTGGCTCGCGCTCGCGGCGGAAGGAGCGCGGAAGCGTCAGTCGCCGCTGGAAATGGCCTTGCTGCTGTTGGCAGCCAGTGGACCGAAAGTGTGGACGACGCGCTCCGCGAGTCGCCAATGGAGCCGGCGTAGTGGAGCAGGCGTAGCGTGGGTCGAGGAACGAGACCCACCAAGTGAGAGGTGACCCGCCGTGGCAATCCCAATGAACAAGAACACAGAACTGACACGGTCACTG
>JBGQHD010000680.1:0-3741 GCA_041497795.1 Planctomycetia bacterium | reverse complement strand
GGTAGGGCGTCGCTTTGCTTCAGCCCCGGCGGCAGCTTCAGCCCGCAGACGGTGCCCGACTGGCGGTACTCCTTCCATCCCGAGCCGGCCAGGTAGCCGCGCACCACGCACTCGATCGGCGCCACCTTGGTCTTCCGCACGAGCATCGTGCGGCCGGCCAGCTCGCCGCGGTCCACGCCGTTGGGCAAATCCATGTCCTCGACGTCCGTCGAGAGCAAATGATTGGGCGTCTTGAGGTGGTCGAACCAGAATGCGCTCAGCCCGGTCAGCACGCGCCCCTTGTCGGGAATGCCGGTCGGCAGCACCCAGTCGAAGGCGCTGATGCGGTCGGTGCTGACCAAGAGGAGGTTGTCGCCCAGGTCGTAAATATCGCGCACTTTGCCGCGTCGCACGGCCACGCCGGGGAGGGAAGTTTGCAGAACGGTCATCGTTGTCGTCCTTGGTCCTTTGTCCTTGGTCAGTTGTGCTCAAATCCGAAATCCGAAGCACGAAACCCGAAGCAAATCCGAAGCACGAATGACCAAAGCCAAGAGCACCCGACGACCGCTTCGGTCATTTCGCATTTGGTCCTTATTTCGGATTTCGTGCTTCGGATTTCGGATTTGACGCGATCAGCTTCAGGAACTCGCCGAACAGGTAATTGCTGTCGTGCGGCCCGGCGGAGGCCTCCGGGTGGTATTGCACGCTGAAGGCCGGTACTTCGCGGTGCCGCACTCCCTCGATCGTGCGGTCGTTGAGATTCAGATGCGTGACCTCGAGTTGGCTCGGCAGGGTGTCGGCTTCCACCGCGAAGCCGTGGTTCTGCGAGGTGATCTCCACCCTGCCGGTACGGCAGTTGAGCACCGGCTGATTCGCCCCGCGGTGGCCGAACTTTAACTTAAATGTCTTGGCCCCGCAGGCCAGCGACAACAACTGGTGCCCCAGGCAAATGCCGAAGATCGGCCGCTTGCCCAGCAGGCCGCGGATCGTGTCGATGGCGTAGGTCAACGGCTCCGGATCGCCCGGCCCATTGGAGAGGAACACGCCGTCGGGATTCAGGGCCAACACTTCCTCGGCAGTGGCGGTGCCGGGCAGAATGGTCACTCGGCAGCCCTGGTCGGCCAGGTGCCGGGCGATGTTCCACTTCATGCCGTAGTCGAGGGCGACCACGTGCGGGGCCGCAGCTTGGGCTTCGGCCGTTTGGCCGGTTCTTGGCAGCCGAGAAGTTCCAGCGCTGCGATGATCGTCCAATCGCGCCAACGGGTTCAGCTTCTCGCTCCACTCGCGGCGCGAGTCGGGCAGCACTTCCCGCACCAGGTCGCGGCCCAGCAGACCGGGGCTGGCCTTGGCCTTGGCCACCAGGCTGGCATCGTCCAGATCGGTGGTGGATAGCACGCCCTTCATGGCCCCGCGGGTGCGAAGCCGCCGCACCAGGGCGCGGGTGTCGATTCCGGCAAGGCCGACGACGCCGGCCTTGGCCAAAAAACCGTGCAAGTCGCCGTCCGCGCGAAAGTTGCTCACCCGGCGGCTGAGTTCCCGCACGATGAATCCGGCCAAGTACAGCCGGCTGCTCTCGACGTCCTCGGCGTTGACGCCGTAGTTGCCGATCTCCGGGTAGGTCATGGCCACGATTTGGCCGCGGTAACTGGGGTCGGTGAGGATCTCCTGATACCCGGTCATCGACGTGTTGAAACAGACCTCGCCGTCCACTTCGCCAGCGGCGCCGAACGACTCGCCGGTATAGACCGTGCCGTCCTCCAGGGCCAGTTTTGCGACTTGAGGCATGGATTTCAGATCAGCGGAATCAGCGGATGGAGCGGCCACGGGGGCAGAAGCTGTGAGGGTTGTAGTAGGCACACTCCGTGTGCCGTCGTGGGGTAGGCTTCCAGCCTGCCCGGCGCGCCGACATCCGGCAGGCTGGAAGCCTGCCCCACAGTGCCGCGTGCCGAGCGGGACCCGAACAGCCACGACCGTCCGCGCATCCGGTCCCGCTCGGCTCGCGGGACCTACGACGCGGAGCGTGCCTGCCACGTGGCGGCCGGCCGTGCTAGCTCAAGTCGCCGACAGCACCGCCCGATACTGTAACTAACGGCTGTGGGTCTCCGAGCGGGACGAAAAGAATAAAAGCGTCACGTTCGGACAGCCTTGAGGGTCCTTGTGCCGGCGAGCAAGGACCCTCATTTTGCGCGCGGACCCAAGTATAGGGAGGCACCGCTTCCCTGAGAAGGAGATGATTCTGGCGGTTCGATGTTGGACGTTGGGCGTTGGGCGTTGGATGTTCGATGTTGAACGTTCAAGGCGTTGGACAAAACGAACGTCGAACGTCCAACGTCGAACGTCCAACCTCGAACGAAGGCGGTCTCACCCCGCCGCTTCCAGCGCCCCGGCCAAGTCCTCCCGCAAGTCCTCGAATGCCTCCAGCCCCACGCTTAGCCGGATCAGCTCGTCGCGAATGCCGTGGGCCAGGCGGTCGGCCCGGTCGTAGCTGGCGTGCGACATGGCCGAGGGCTGCTCGATGAGCGACTCGACGGCGCCCAAGCTGACGGCCAGTTGGAACAGCTTCGTCGCGCCGACCACGCGCTGGGCGGCTTCGAAGCCGCCGACGACCTCGAAGCTGATCATCGCCCCAAAGCCGCCTTGCATCTGCCGGGCGGCCAATTCGTGGCCGGGATGATTCTCTAGGCCGGGATAATAGACCCGCTGCACGCGGGGGTGGGCGGCCAGGAATTCCGCCAGCCGGGCCGCCGTGTCACACTGAGCCCGCATCCGCAGCTCGAGCGTTTTCAGCCCCCGCGAGGCGAGGAAGGCCTCCAGCGGCCCCATCACGGCGCCCGTGGCGTTCTGGACAAAATACAGCCGGTCGTAGAGCGCCTTGTCGCGGACCACCAGCGCGCCGCCCAAGAGATCGCTGTGCCCGCCCAGATACTTTGTTGCCGAGTGCATGACGATGTCGGCCCCTAGCTCCAACGGCCGCGTCAGCACCGGCGAGGCCAGCGTGTTGTCCACGCCGACGAGGGCGCCCTGCTGATGAGCCACCTCCGTGCAGGCCGCGACGTCGGTGATCGACATCAGCGGATTGCCGGGGCTTTCGATCCAAACCAGCTTCGTCTTGGGCGTGATGGCCGTCCGCAGCTTGTCCAAGTTCGTGGTATCGACCAGCGTCGTCGTCACGCCGGCGCGGTTCGTCACCTTGTGCAGCAGCCGATAAGTGCCGCCGTAGATATCCGCCCCGGCCACCACGTGGTCGCGGCTTTCCAGCAGCATGGTGACGCAGTGCGTGGCCGCCATGCCGGTGGCGAAAGCCAAGGCCGCGCTGCCCCCTTCGAGTGACGCCAGGGTCGTTTCGAAGGCCTTACGTGTCGGATTGCCGCTTCGCGAGTAATCGTACTGCCCCCATTGGCCCGGACCCGGCTGCACAAAGGTGCTGGCCAAATGCAGCGGCGGGACGACGGCCCCGGTCTGCGGGTCGTGTTCCTGACCGACGTGAATCGCGCGGGTGCGAAAGTGCATGAGAGTAGAGAGTAGGGTGGGCTGTGCCCACCAAATGCGGGCAGGGATCGTTGAACGCCCGGCCTAGCGATTCAGGCCGAGCGCGAGAGATGTGTTGTAACAGACGTCTTCTTGGTGTCTGGCACACTTTGGTGGGCACAGCCCACTCTACTTGGACCCTATTATCAGCAAGTACGGTGGCATTGCCCACGAAATATACGCGTGGGAAGGAGAATAACGCATGCCTCGACGCGTTTTTGGTGGGCACAGCCC
>JBGQHD010000679.1:0-3744 GCA_041497795.1 Planctomycetia bacterium | reverse complement strand
GCTAAGGGTGCATTGCCATGCTTCGGCGTTTCGCAGCGTCTAAGGCGGCATTCCGATCATCTCGCCGGTCAGATCGCCGAAACAAGCTCACGCTGCGCTCCGCATGGCTTCGCTGGCTCGGTATCGAGTCGCCGCTGAAGCCGCTGGAAGTGCTCCGCCAACTCGGCTTTGGAAACCACGCCGTCGCCGTTGGCATCTGCCTCGTCGAATGAGAGCAGCCTGCTGTTCCATCCGCCCTTCTCCAAGACCCCGTTCTGATCGAAGTCCGTTCTCTTGAAATACTGCTATGCCCTTTCGTCCATCGAGATCTTTGGGTTAGCCGGTCCCTCTTCGTACTTCAGCTCCATCGCCGGTGGCGCCCCGCCGGGGCCTTTCAGGTAGTGCGTCATCCATTGCATCAGCCGCAGGCAGTAGTCGAGTTGCGAGGCCGCGCGGCGGTTGCCGTGCCCTTCGCCGGGGTAGAGCACCAGCCGCACGGGGGACTGGCCGCGGACCTTCAGGTGGCGGTACAGCTCCAGCGACTGGCTGGGGTGCACGCGCGGGTCTTCCTTGCCGTGCAGGATCAGCAGCGGCGTCTTGGCTTTGTCGAGGTGGGCGATTGGGCTGCGCTTCGTGAAATAGTCCCAGTCGTCCCACAGCCGCTTGCGGTGGTGGACGAGGAACATCTCTTCGGGGATGTCGGTCGTGCCGGTCTTGGACACCAGGTCGCTGAGGCCCACGAACATCACGCTGGCCGCGAAGCGGTGCGAGTAATACGTCGCCCCCCAGGCCGAGGCATATCCGCCGTACGAGCCGCCGGTGATGCCGACCCTCTTCTCATCCACCAGGCCGATTCTCACCAGGTGATCGACCGCATCGACCAGGTCGTCGAACTCCTTGCCGGCCGCGTCGCGCTGGCCGAGCTTGCTGAACTCCACGCCGCGGCCGGTACTGCCGCGATAATTGGGATAGAACACGGCAAAGCCCTGGGCCGCCGCGATCTGCCCCGGATTGGCGTACCGCGTGACCCAGCCGTTGGAGACGTGCGCCTCCGGCCCGCCGTGCACGGCCAGGATCAGCGGGTAACGCTGGCCGGGCTTCTCGTCGAGCGGATGGACCAGGATGCCCTCCAGCTCCAGGCCGTCGCGGGCTTTGTGCCGGATGACTTCTTGCTTGGCGAAGCGCTTGTCCTTGAGCCAGGGGTTGCTGTTGGTCAGCCGCTTCGGCTCACCCCGGACGAAGGTGAAGACCTCGGGCGCGTGCAGCGCCGATTGGCCGATCACGGCGACGCTCTTGCTATCGGAGGCGATCGAGAGGTTCGAGAAGACGGCCGCCTGCTCGACGGCGGTGGCGACCTCCTTCACTCCGTTGGGGTCCACAAAGTCGATCGTGGTGCCTGTTCCTCGGTCAGCGAGGAAGTAGAGCAGGGTTTTGTCGTTCTTCGCGCCCCAAGCCATCGAGTTGACGTGGCCCTTGTACTTGGGCAGCAGATCGCGCGGGCCTTTCCCCTCGGCGGTCCACAGGAGCAGCGCCCCCTCGCCGGGGTCGTGGATGTCTTCGCCGGAGACGGTGACGATTTGCCTGCCGTCGGGGCTCCAGTCGATCGGCCCAAGTTTGGCCGGATGGTCGAGCTTTGCGGTCGCCTTGCCGGTCGCCACATCGACCACGTGCACGATGCGGTGCATCAGTTCGTCGTCGATCAGCGGCGTGGGCGCCAGGGCCACGGCCAGCTTGCCGCCCGCCGGGCTCCAATCGACGAGCGAGGCCGAACCTTTGAGATCCAGCATCCGCGGCTTGGCCCCTTCTTTGACCAGTACGTCGGTGATCCAAACGCGCGTTGCCGGGCGGTCCTCCTCGTAGATCTCCTGACTGAAGCCTTTCTCCTTGAGGTCTTTCACCTCCTTCAGCTCCGCCTGAGCGGCCAGGAAGGCGACCTGTTTGCCGTCGGGGCTGAACGAGTAGCCGGAGATGGCCGTCTCGTGCTCGATCAGCTTCTGGGCCTCGCCGCCGGCCAGCGGGATGGCATAGAGCGACGGCTGCTTGTCGCTGCCACGCTTGGTAAGAAACGAAATCCGCTGGCCGCCGGGCATCCAGGCGATCTTGCCGACGTTCACCTGCCCGGTGACGTACGGCCGCGACGCCCCCTCGGTGCTCACCAAATGCAGCTCGGCATACGCAGGGCCGTCCTTGTCTTTGAACGGATCGCGCGGCACGGCGAGAACGTAGGCCACCTGCTTGCCGTCGGGCGAGATCGCAGTGTCCGTCACGCTCCGCAGGCGAAGCAAGTCGTGCGGCGTCAGCGTGTCGCCGCCCAGCAGCGGACGGCAGAGAAGGAGCAGGAGGGCGGTGAACAGCAACTTGCGATTCGTCATGTTCGAGTCTTTCGTTGGAGTCGAAATAGAACGGAATTCATTCCGTTCGCTATCCATCTCCTCGATCGATCAGGGGCGCCACGTCAATGACGCGGCGAACGGAATGAATTCCGCTCTACGCCTCAAAACTTCCCGTCCGTCACTTGGAACTTCGTCGGCTTGCCGAGCGTGTGCCCGCCGGCTTTGAGCCAATCGGCCACGAAATTGATGAGCTCTTCCACATCCATGTCGCCTGCGCCGAACAGTTCGCGGCAACGCGAGGCATCGCTTACCAGCGCGGTGTCGCCCTCCGTATCGGCGAAAATCGGCTCGACATCCAGCCGGCGGCCGATTCGCTCGGCCAAGTCGCGCACCCGATGTCTGTCGGTGCCTGTGAGATTCAGAATGTTCGCCGGGCTGGCCGCCAGCGGGAAGCTCTGCAAGGCCACGGCGTTCGCATGGCCTTGCCAGATGAAGTTCACCTCCGGCACCGCCAGGCTGATCGGTCGGCGGGCCAGGATCGCCTCGGCCAAATCCACCAGCACGCCGTAGCGGGCTTCCACGGCGTAGTTCAGCCGCAGCAGGCAGACTGGCGTGCGGTGGGCGATGCTGACGTACTGAAGCACGCGCTCGCGGCCCAACACCGTGGTCGCGTACTCGCCGATCGGGCCGCATGGTGCGTCTTCTTTCGGGGCTGGCTGCCCGACCTTCGTGAACGGATAGATGTTGCCGCTGCTGAAGGCCACGATCCGCGACTGGCGATACTGCTCGGCCAAGAGACCGGGCAAGTAGACGTTCATCGCCCAGTAGCGCTCCGCGCCACCATGCTGGGCACCGTAGTGTAGACATCTCGCTCCGCGAGATGATTCGTCTCGCGGAGCGAGACGGCTACTATCGCCACTGAACTTGTGGCCGAGCATGAACAGGACGTTGGGCGCCGGCGGCAGCGACCGTCGCTGTTTCTCGTCGAGCAGGTCGCAGGCGATCGTTTCGATGCCGTCGCGCCGCAATGCATCACAAACGCCAGGCGACGAAAACCGCGAGACGGCGATCACGCGCAGGTCGCGCCGGCCCGCCTCGTCGGCCGAGCGGCGGGCCAGCCGTACCAGGCTCGGCCCCATCTTGCCGCCGGCGCCCAGCACGAGCAGGTCGCCCTCCAGGTGGCGCATGGCCTCGACAGTGCCGGATGTGGGCCGCGACAGGCGTTCTTCAAGTTGCTCTTCGGTCGTGATCATGGACGTTGCCGAAGGCGGTGCGCGACCCAGCACCCCGGCTGCTTGGAGCAGCCGGGGTGCTATCGGCAGCTCCGCTCATTCCTCGCGTGGAGCGGGAATCGGGAAGCCCAGCCGTTTGTCCACCACGTTGCGCAGCGGGCGGCCGGCCAGGTAGCGCCGCAGATTCTCGCAGAAAAAAT
>JBGQHD010000678.1:0-3745 GCA_041497795.1 Planctomycetia bacterium | reverse complement strand
CCCCGCGTCAAGCAGCCGCAGCTCGTGCGGACGCCGATCGACGCGTTCTTGCTGGCCGCGCTGGAGCAGCGTGGGCTGAGCTTTTCGCCGCCGGCCGATGCCCGCACGCTCGTGCGGCGGCTGTCGTTCGACTTGACGGGTTTGCCGCCGTCGCCGGAATTGGTTGAGCGCTTCGTTGCCGACACACAGAATGCCGAGAGGAAGGCCGATGCTTACGAGCGGCTGGTCGATGAGCTGCTCGCCTCGCCGGCCTACGGCGAGCGCTGGGCCCGGCATTGGCTCGACGTCGCCGGCTACGCCGACAGCGACGGCTACACCGAGAAGGACGCCGATCGCCCCTGGGCGTTCCGCTATCGCGACTATGTCATTCGCTCGTTCAACGCCGACAAGCCGCTCGATCAGTTCCTCGTGGAGCAGCTTGCCGGCGACGAGCTGCTGGCGCCGCCGTATCGGGACCTGAGCCCGGACGACGCCGATCGGCTGATCGCGACGGGCTTCCTGCGCAACGCTCCCGACGGCACGGCCGACGGCGGCGTGGACCAGAACGTCGCCCGCAACGACGTGATAGCGGAGACGCTGAAGATCGTCTCGACTTCGCTCCTGGGCCTGACGGTCGGCTGCGCCCAATGCCACAACCATCGCTACGATCCGATTTCGCAGGAAGACTACTATCGGCTGCGGGCGATCTTCGAGCCGGCGCTGGACTGGAAGAACTGGCGGCCGCCTTCGGCCCGGCTTGTCAGCCTGTGGAGGGCCAGCGACTATCAGCAGGCGAGCAAGGTCGATGCCGAGCTACAAGCCGTGAACGAGCGGCGACAGGCCGAGATGAAGCAGATCGTGGCCGACATCTTCGCCAAAGAGGTGGCCAAGCTCGAGCCGGCCAAGCAAGAGCTGGCCCGCGCCGCCCGCAACGCCCCAGCCGACAAGCGTACGCCGGAGCAGCGGCAAATCCTCAAGGACCACCCCAGTCTGAACGTCGATCACGGCAGCGCCTACTTGTACGAGCCGAAGCGAGTGCGCGACTTCAACCAGCGCTACGACGATTTGACGGCGCAGGCCCGCGCCAAGCGGCCGGCGGAAAACTACGTCGCCTGCCTCACCGAAATCCCCAATCAATCGCCGCCGACTCACCTCTTCGCTCGCGGCGATTTCCAGCAGCCGCGGCAGCAGGTGGCGCCCGCTGACTTGAGCGTGCTCGGCGACCTCGGGGCGAAAATCCTGCCGCATGCTCCCAACGTGCCGACAACCGGCCGACGTTTGGCGCTGGCCCGGCATCTGACCAGCGGCCGGCATCCGCTCGTGGCGCGGGTTCTGGCGAATCGGGTTTGGATGCACCACTTTGGCCGGGGCTTGGTGGCGACGCCCGGCGACTTCGGTGCCCTGGGCGCGCGACCGACGCATCCCGGGCTGCTCGACTGGCTGGCCGACGAGCTGGCGCGCGGCGGCTGGCAATTGAAGCGGCTGCACCGGCTGCTGGTCACGTCCACGGCCTATCGGCAATCGTCGGTCCGCACGGCCGCGCTCGAGGCCCAAGACCCCGACAATCGACTGCTCGGCCGGATGAACGTGCGGCGGCTGGAGACCGAAGCCATTCGCGACGCGATCATCGCCGTCAGCGGCGACCGAGTGACGCGGATGTTCGGCCCGGCGATCAGCGTCAATCCGGACGAGGTGGGGCAGATCATCATAGGCAAGGCCATCCGCGACGGCAACGGCATCATGGTGGCCAAGACTGAGGCCTCCGACGATCTCTTCCGCCGGTCGATCTACATCCAAGTGCGGCGCACGATGCCGCTGGGCATGCTCGAGCCGTTCGATGTCGCCAGCACGGCCCCCAACTGCGAGCTGCGGAGTTCCTCCACGGGCGCCTCTCAGTCGCTGCTGATGCTGAACAACGATGCCGTCGTGCGCCAGTCGCAGCGGTTCGCCCAGCGGGTGATTGCCGAGGTCGGCAGCGATCCGGCCCAGCAGGTAGCGCGGGCGTGGCTGCTGGCTTATGGCCAACCAGCTACTCTGGAGGACCTGGGCGACGGCGTCGCCTTCGTGGCTGCTCAGCGGGCGGAATTCGAACACAAGGCTGCGGCCAAAACACCGCCGGCAGGTGCTGCAAAAGCGAAGGCGCAAACAGCCGTCGAGGCAACCGTGGTGCCGGCCTCGCAGGCGTTGGCTGCGTTGTGCCAGGCGCTCCTGTGTTCGAACCGGTTCTTGTATGTGGATTGAGGTGTAAGGCTCTCGCCAAGACGCGAAGGCGCAAAGAGAAAAAATTGTGCTAACATCGGTAAGCTCAGCGTAACGCGCAACCGTTACCTTTGTGTTGAGGGTCGCTCGATTCCTGGTACATTCAAGCCAACGAGCATTCACCAGCAACGTAGGCGGGCGCTGTCCCCGACGACCTCTTGGTCAGAAGGAATCCATTCCATGAACACCACACGGAGACGATTTCTTCAGACGGTAGCCGGCGCCGCGTCGCTGGGCCTGCCGAACGTGCCACTCCTTGGCGAACTGGCGGCGTTCGGCGGCGAACCGCCTCCCGCCACGATGCGGTTCGGCCCCGACATCGAACCGATCGTGCGGCTCATCGAAGAAACGCCGCGGGACCGATGCGTCGCCGTGTTCATCGACCAGTTACGGCGAGGCCTTCCCTACCGGCGGTTCCTGGCGGCCGTTTTCTTCGCCGGCATCCGCAGATATCGTTCCCACCATGACGTGTACAAGATTCATTCCGTCCACCAGGTGAGCCTGGACGTGCGCCCGGAGGAGAGGCTCCTGCCCTTGTTCTGGGCGCTGCATGGTTACAAGAAACACCAGGAAGATTTTCCCAACCCGCTGTTGACTGAACTGAAAGGGCCGTTGCCGGCGCCCGAGAAGGCCAGCGCCGAGCTGGCGAGTGCGATGGATCGATGCGACGCCGACGGCGCAGAACGGGCGGTGGTGACGTTGGCTCGCAACCAAGGCGCCCGTCAGACCATGGAACAGCTCTGGGTCTACGGCCTCCGTCACTTGGGCGCGGGCGGCCACGCGGCCATCCTGGTTGCCAACTGTTTCAGGGCCCTGGAAACCATTGGCTGGCAAGAGGCCGAACAGACCCTGCGCTTCGTGGTGCAGGATATCTACCTGCTCGGTGTCGAGAAGCCGGATCAGTATTGGCTGACAAACACAGCCCGCGCGGATCGGCACCTGGACAAGTTGCCCGCAACCTGGGCGGCGGGCAAGGCCGACACGGCGGCCACTCAGGAGCTGTTTTCGCTGCTCAGAGAAGGGAAAGCCGAGCCGGCCTGTGATCTGGCCGTCAAGCAGCTACTCGGCGGTGTCGGTGCGCAAGCCCAATGGGACGCTGTCCACTTGGCGACTGCGGAATTGATGGTTCGTCATCAGTCCGGCTGGGGCCTGGCGTCCCGACCGCTCCATGCGAACACGTCTACGAACGCCCTGCACTACGCCTTCCGGACGTGTACCACCACCCGAACACGCCTCTTAGCACTGCTGCAAGCCGTCGCCTGGGCGGCCAGCCGAACGGGCGCCGACCTGCGTGACTTACGCGATGTCAAGATCGTCGAGCTGTCGGCCAACTCAGTGCCGGCCAACTCAGTGCCGGCCAACTCGGTGCCGGCCACTGCGGAGGATGCCCTGGCGGAGATCTTTGCGCTGTTGCCCGCCCGCACCTCTCGCTGGGACGCTCAAGCCAAGAAAGGCGTACTTGGCTACGGCAAGCGGGCCGATGCGGATGAGGCATGCCGCAAGGTGT
>JBGQHD010000677.1:0-3746 GCA_041497795.1 Planctomycetia bacterium | reverse complement strand
TGAAATGGCGAGCACAGCTACCCATCCAGCCAGGCGGAAATCCGATGGATGGCGTCCTTCTGAAGCTGAATCACGTCCTCTTCCTCCAATGTTTCGTCGCCCTGGGAATCGTTCGCGGACCATAACTCCACGAACCAACCTTCTTCATCAACAGAAATGTTCGCACGTCGTCGGTCCTTGCAAATCCGTACGAACGTCGCCCGTCCACTGCCTAGAACGCTGACATCATCATCATATCGTGATCTCAGGTCCGCCAGGACATTCAGGAGAGCTTGATCCGTTGCCATGCTTATTTGCCTCCACCTGCCCTTATGGATCTCATGGAGCTGTCGCCGAAAGAGTGGCACGCTCGGAGCATAACTGCGAAGGGCGTGGCCTTACTCCACGCCCATCACATCCATTTCTGGGCGTGCCACCGGTCCGAATGGGGTCGCTTAGCGCCCCTTCGGCGGCTTGCGGTAGTCCAGCGGCGGTTTCTGGCCCGGCTCGAGCAGCGATTCGTATTTCTCGCTGGCCAGGCGTTCGCGGTGCTCGGCCTTGGCGGTGGCCAGCAGCTTGGGGTCCTGATACAAGTCCCACGCGGTCGCCACGAGCACGCGCGCGGCCAAGTGCATCCCCTTGCGGCCGATGCTCGTGCCGCCGGCCGCCGTGGCTTGCCAGGTGTGGCCGGGCGTGCCGGGCACCCAGCAGGCCGTGCTGAAGCCGGTCGTGGGGGCGATCCACGAGACATCACCCACGTCGGTCGAGCCTTTGGAGAGATCGTTGGCCCCGCGTCCGTGGACCTGGCGGATCGCGTCCAGCGGCTGCGGCTTTTCGAGCGTGGCCTGGATGCGGGCGGCGAACTGCGTCTCCTCGGCCGTGTAGGCCAGATCGTTGAGCGCCCGCAGGTTCTTGAGCGTGACCTGCGAGAGCGCGTCGTTGGGCAGCATCGAAAGCGTGCCTCCTTCGTAGTCCACCTCCAGCTTCGTCTCGGTGCCCAGTGCCCCCGCCTGAGCGCACAGCAGCAGCCGTTTGTAGAGCGAGCGGACGACCGAAGCCTTCGGGTGGCGGACGTAGTAATAGACCTCGGCCGTCTCCGGCACCACGTTGGGCGCGCCGCCGCCGTCGGTGATCACGTAATGGATGCGGGTAAAGTCGGGCGTATGCTCGCGCAAGAGCTGGGCGGCGAAGTTCATCAGCTCGACCGCGTCCAGCGCCGAGCGGCCCAGCTCCGGCGCCCCGGCCGCGTGCGAGGCCTTGCCGTGGAAGCGGAACTTCGCCGCCATGCGGGCCAGGTTCGGCGAGTCGCCGGCCGAGTTCTGGCTGCCGGGGTGCCAGTGCAGCACGGCGTCGCAATCGTTGAACAGGCCCTCCCGGGCCATGAACACCTTGGCCGCGCCCCCTTCCTCCGCCGGGCAGCCGTAGAAGCGGACCGTACCGCGGATTTTGCCCGCCTTGATCTGCTCGGCGACGGCGATCGCCGCCGAGGCCGAGGCCACGCCGAAGAGATGATGCCCGCAACCGTGCCCGGAGCCGCCGGCCGACAGCGGCTCGCGCTGCGGTTTGGCCGCCTGCGACAGGCCAGGCAGGGCGTCGTACTCGCCCAGGATGCCGATCACCGGCGTGCCCTTGCCGAAGGTGGCGGTGAACGCCGTGGGAATGCTCGCCACGCCACGCTTCACGTCGAAGCCGGCCTTCTCGAGCACGTCAGCCAGCAGCGCGGCGGAGCGCGATTCCTGATAGCCCGGCTCGGCCCATTGCCAGATCTTCTGCGCCGCCTCCCACGACGCATCGGCCCGACGGTTGATGGAGTCGTAGAGCGCCTCCTTCTGGGCCACGGCGTCGGCAGACGAGCCGATGACGAGGAGCACTGCGATGACTGGCAACCGAAAGGACCGGCGATTCATGTTCGTTCCAGGTGCGCTAAGGATTCGTGCCCTACGACTCAAGCAGCTCGCGGACGACGCGCGCCTTCGTGACCCGGGCGTCGGTCAGGCTCTCATCGCTTCCATGATGGCGATAGGTGAGCCGGTTGTGGTCCAGGCCCAGCTCGTGCAGGAGCGTCGCGTGCAGGTCGGGCACGCTCACTCGGCCGTCCACCGCCCGATAGCCTACCTCGTCGGTCGCGCCGTGCGCATGGCCACGTTTGAACCGGCCGCCGGCCAACAGCAGGCTGAAGGCGTTTCGGTTGTGGTCGCGGCCGCTGCCGTTTTGCGAGACGGGCAGCCGGCCGAACTCGCCCGACCAGAGCACGATCGTCGTCTCCAAGAGGCCGCGGGCCTTGAGGTCCTTGATGAGCGCCGCCGACGGCTGATCGCACTTGGCACAGATCGCCTGGTTGTCGGTCTTCACGTTGCCGTGGGCGTCCCAAGGCTGGAACTGCGGCTTGACCGGCGGAAACACCTGCACGAACCGCACGCCGGCCTCGACCAGCCGTCGCGCCATCAGGCATCGCAAGCCGTAGCCGGAGGTCTCCGGCTGGTCGAGCCCGTAAAGCTTTCGCGTCGTGGCCGATTCGCGGGATAGATCGAGCAGCTCGCCGGCCGCCAATTGCATGCGCGCGGCCAGCTCGTAGTTGCGGATGCGGGCCTCGAGGTCCGATTCGTGCGGGTACTGCCGCTGGTGCTCGGTGTTCAGCTTGGCCAAGAGATCGAGCTGCGCGCGGCGGACGTCCCCCGGCACGGGCGTGGCCGGCTGCAAGTGGACCACCGGCGGACCTTGCGTGGCGATCTCCGTGCCGCGGTACGTGGCGGGCAGCCAGCCGTTCTGCCACAAGAGCGTGCCGCTGGTGTTGTAGCCTTCGGGGTCTCGCAGCACGATGTAGGCGGGCAGGTTCTGATTCTCGCTCCCCAGCCCGTAACTCACCCACGACCCGAGCGCCGGCCGGCCGGGGAAGATCTTGCCGGTGTTGAGCATCACCAGTCCTTCGGTGTGGTTGTTGTGCTCGGAATACATCGACCGCACGAGGCAGAGGTCGTCGGCCACCGAGCCCAGGTGTGGCAGGATCGACGCCATCGCCAGGCCGCTTTGCCCATAGCGGCGGAACTCCAGCGGCGAGGCCATCAGCTTGTCGGAGTTGCCCTGCTGAAAGGTCTCGACCGTCATCGTGCGGCCGTGGTGCCTGGTCAGCTCCGGCTTGGGATCGAACAGATCCATGTGGCTCGGCCCGCCGTTTTGCACCAGCATGATGACGGCCTTGGCCGACGGCGGCACGTGCGGGGCGCGCGGACGAAGATCGCCGGCGTGCGCGGAAGGCGCGGCTCGGGCGCTTGCCTCGCTGGCGCAGGCTTCGTGCAAAAGGCAACTGAGGGCGATCGAGCCAAAGCCCAGCCCGCTGGCCCGGAGCAAATCGCGGCGCGTGAGCGGCAGATCAGCGGCAAAGCGGGGTGCAGCGGTCATCGGGAAGCTCCACGCGAAGCGGCACGGCGACAGAATCAAGGGATATACAGGAATTCGCTCGAGTTCAGCAGCACATGACACAGATATTGCAGCGATTGGTGCTCGGCGGCAGCCGGGGGCGGCGTTTTCCCATCGGCAGCGGCCGACATGTCGCGGAGGAACGCGCGGCTCCAGTCCAGCTCGCGCGTTTTGGGCGGCCGCCCCAGCGTGAGCAGGAATGCCGTCTCGATCCGCGCGGCAGAATCGCGACTGCTTTCCGCCGCCAGGCACCGGGCGATCTCGTCGGCTTGGCCCTGCACGAAGGGGTCGTTGAGCATCGTCAGCGATTGCAGCACCACGGCCGAGGTCTGGCGGCGCGTGCAGGCGGT
>JBGQHD010000676.1:0-3750 GCA_041497795.1 Planctomycetia bacterium | reverse complement strand
TCCGGGGGGTGGGGCCGGCCGCCCGGGGGCCGGCGGCAGGAGGCAGGGGGCAGGAGGCAGGCGGCAGGAGGCAGGAGGCCGGGGGCAGAGGGCAGCGACGATGCGGGTGTATCGCTACTCACCATTCACCACTCACCACTCACCACTTACCCCCTGGAAGCCTTCCTCGAAGAATCCAGCCTGGTCGGCGACACCGACGCCTGGCAGTCGGAGACGGACCGAGTGACCTTGATGACCGTGCACGCGGCCAAGGGGTTGGAGTTCCCGGCGATTTTTATCGTGGCGCTCGAGCAGGGGCTGATGCCGCACGAGCGCAGCCGGGAGCACCCCGAGCAAGAGGAAGAAGAGCGGCGGCTGCTGTTCGTCGGCATCACGCGGGCCCGCGAGGAGCTGCAGCTCAGCCTGGCCAGGCGGCGGATGTTCCGCGGCCAGATCAAGATCACCGTGCCCAGCATGTTCCTCGACGAGCTGCCGCGCGGCGAGCTGGACTGGCAAGAGCGCTTCGCCGAGTCGCCGCCGGCCGACGTCGCCAGCCGGCTGCGGGCCGGGCCGAACCCGCGGCGCGGCGAACCGGCGTCAACCGATGCCAAGTTGATGACCGGCGCGCAGCTTGAGCAAATCACCTCGACCGAAGCGGCTGCTGGTCCGTTGGCCGCGTGCGGTCTAGCCGAGGCGCCAACGCCGGTGGACATGCCTCGTTCATCCGCGGACCGCGCTTCGCCGGAGTTGTTCGCTCAGGGAATGGTGGTTACGCACCCGGAGTACGGCCTGGGCAAGATCGTGGCCCTCAGCGGCGAGGCCGACAAACGTGTGGCCACGGTCAACTTCGCCACCGGCGCGGGTCAGAAGACCTTCGTGCTGGCCCACAGCCCCCTGCGGCCGGCGAGGCCCTCGTAGCCTGACTCTCCGAGTCGGGCGTCTCTGGAGCGCACGCCCGACTCGGAGAGTCAGGCTACACCAATTTCTTTTCCCGCGCTCGCGGCGATGATCTACAATCGGCTTAGGGGGCCGGGCGGATCGGCCCCAGGCATTTCTCTCGCTGAGGCAGTTTTTCATGTCCCCGACCAAGGTAGCCAACCGGCCCGTTCCCTCCGCCACTTCCGACGACGTGCGCACCGGCTTGAGCGTCGAATCGCTCAAGCGGGCCATCCACGACAACCTGCTCTATCTCCAGGGCAAGTTCCCGCAGGTCGCCACGCGCAACGACTATTACATGGCCGTGGCCTACAGCGTGCGGGATCGGCTGCTGCACCACTGGATCAACACGGCCCGCACGTTCTTCGAGGAACGCAGCCGCACCGTGTGCTATTTCTCCGCCGAGTTCCTGCTCGGCCCGCAATTGGAGAACAACCTGCTGAACTTCGGCATCGAGAGCCAGGTGCGGCAGGCCGCGGAAGAGCTGGGCGTGGACTGGAACGCTCTCGTGCAGCACGAGCCGGAGCCCGGCCTGGGCAACGGCGGCCTGGGGCGGCTGGCGGCGTGCTTTCTCGATTCGCTGGCCACGCTGCAAATCCCGGCCATCGGCTACGGCATCCGCTACGAGTACGGCATCTTCGAGCAGGACATCCGCGACGGCTGGCAACAGGAACGCACCGACAAATGGCTGAAGCTGGGCAACCCTTGGGAAATCCAGCGCCCGGAGATCGGCTACGAGGTCAAGTTCGGCGGCCGCACCGAGGGCTACACCGACGACCACGGCCGGTACCGCGTCCGCTGGATTCCCGATCGCGTCGTCAAGGGCATCCCCTGCGACACGCCCGTGCTCGGCTACCGTGTGAACACGGCGAACCTGCTGCGGCTGTGGAAGGCCGAGGCCTGCGAATCGTTCGACTTCCAGGCGTTCAACGTCGGCGACTATTACCGGGCGGTCGATGAAAAGATCCGCTCGGAAAACGTCACCAAGGCCCTCTATCCCAACGACGGCACAGCGCAAGGCAAAGAGCTGCGGCTGCAGCAGCAGTACTTCTTCGTCTCCTGCTCGCTGCAAGACATGATCCGCCTGTACGGCCAGCGGATGGCCTCGCTCGACCGCTTCCACGAGAAGTTCGCCGTCCAGCTCAACGACACGCACCCGGCCATCGCCATCGCCGAGCTGATGCGGCTGCTGGTGGACGAGCACCGCATGGACTGGGAGCAAGCCTGGGACGTGACGCGCCGCACGTTCGCCTACACGAACCACACGCTGATGCCCGAGGCACTGGAGAAGTGGCCGCTGCCGCTCTTCGGCAAGCTGCTGCCGCGGCACCTGGAGATCATCCTGGAGATCAACCGGCGCTTCTTGGACGACGCGCGGATGCGCTTTCCCGGCGACGCGGGTCGGCTGGCCCGGCTGTCGCTGATCGACGAGCAGGGCGAGCGCCACGTCCGCATGGCCCACCTGGCCTGCGTGGGCAGCCACAAGATCAACGGCGTCTCGGCACTGCACAGCGAGCTGATGAAGCGCGACGTGCTGCGCGACTTCCACGAGCTGATGCCGGAGAAGTTCTGCAACAAGACCAACGGCGTGACGCCGCGGCGGTTCCTGATGCTCAGCAATCCGCGGCTGGCCCGCTTGCTCACCGAGCGCGTGGGCGAGACCTGGGTCCGCCAGCTCGACGAGCTGCGCCGCTTGGAGCCGCTGGCCGACGACCCGGAGTTTCAACAGGCCTGGCGGGCCGTCAAGCGGCACAACAAGCAAGAGCTGGCCGCGCAGATGTGCGACCGGCCGGGCGTCGTGGTCAATCCCGATTCGCTGTTCGACATCCTGGTCAAGCGGATTCACGAGTACAAGCGGCAGCACCTGGCCGTGCTGCACATCGTCACGCGGTACCTGCGGCTAAAGCACGCCGGGGGCGCCGACGGCGTGCCGCGGACGTTCATCTTCGGCGGCAAGGCTGCGCCCGGCTACGTGCTGGCCAAGCAGATCATCAAGCTGATTCATGCCGTGGCCGACGTGGTGAACCGCGACCCGCAAATCCGCGACCGCCTGAAGGTGGTTTTCCTGCCGAACTTCAACGTGGCCAGCGCCCAGCGCGTGTACCCGGCCGCCGACCTGTCGGAGCAAATCTCCACGGCCGGCAAAGAGGCCTCAGGGACGGGCAACATGAAGTTCGCTCTCAACGGTGCCTTGACGATCGGCACGATGGATGGGGCCAACGTCGAAATCCGCGAGCAAGTCGGCGAGGAGAATTTCTTCCGCTTCGGTTTGACCGTCGACGAGGTGCAGGCCCGCAAGTCGCTCGGCTATTCGCCCCGCGGTTTCTACGACAACGACGACGAGCTGCGGGCGGCGATCGACCTGATCCAGAGCGGCTACTTCTCGCACGGCGACCGCGAGATGTTTCGCCCGCTGCTCGATGCGCTGCTGAAGCGAGACGAGTACATGGTGCTGGCCGACTACCGCGCGTACGTCGATTGCCAGGACGAAGTGGACCGGGCCTTCGGCGACGTGAACCATTGGACGCGGATGTCGATCCTCAACGTGGCCCGCATGGGCAAGTTCTCTTCGGACCGCACGATCGAGGAGTATTGCCGAGACATCTGGAACGTGGAGCCGGTGCCGATCCTCAACGATCGGTGAGCGCGGCGATTGCGGTCACAGCCGCAGCGATGAAGGCCAGGTCTCACGAACCCTCACCGGAGTTTTGGGTTAGGAACTATGGCAGGTTGGGAGATCACCGGCTGCTGGAGTGGGGAGTATTGGTACGATCCCAACGACTCCTTGCCGACATTGCCGCCGAGCGTCGCGTTCACCTTGACGGCCCAGCGTGG
>JBGQHD010000675.1:0-3750 GCA_041497795.1 Planctomycetia bacterium | reverse complement strand
GCCACGCCCAGCACTACGTCGCCAGGCACGATGCCCTGCCCCTTGATGATCCGCCGCTTGTTGACCACGCCCACGCAGAAGCCGGCCAGGTCGTAATCGCCGCGGGCGTAGATATCGGGCATGATGGCCGTCTCGCCCCCCAGCAGGGCGCAGTCGGCCTCGATGCAGCCGGTGGCGACGCCCGAGACGATCTTCTCCAGCACGTCCGGATCGTCGTGCGACATGGCCACGTAGTCGAGAAAGAACAGCGGCTCGGCCCCGCAGCAGATGCAGTCGTTGACGCTCATCGCCACCAGGTCGATGCCCACGGTGTCGTGCACGCCGGCCATCGTGGCCACCTTGAGCTTCGTGCCCACGCCGTCGGTGCAGGCCACGAGCACCGGCTCGCGGTACTTGCGGGCGAAGAGCTTGCTGTCGAAATCGAGCTGGAACAGCCCGGCGAACCCGTCGGCCAGCGGCACCACGCGCGGCGAAAGGGTGCGCGAGACGAGCCGAGCCACGCGGTCCATCGACTCGTCGTAGAGCGTCAGATCGACGCCGGCGTCCTTGTAGGTAGCTGGGTTCATCGTGCAGTTTACGAGCTGCCGCGTCGTCCTGGTCCTTTCACGTGGCCGCATCTGCACGTGGCCGCGTCTCTCCGAGACGCGATTCGAGTCTCGCAGAGACTCGGCCAAATGCCAGGCCCGTGTCACTTTCGCCGAGCAAGCAAGGTACTCTCTGTATCCGGCGCGTCCAAGGGGCGGATCGGCCCCGGCGGCTGAGCGTGAGTGAGCACCCCGGCGGCTGGCAGCAGCCGGGGTGCTTGACCGCGAGCCGCTTTTCCGCGATCCGGGCCGGGCATAGAATGTGCCATGTCCGGCAGTGCCCTTCTCTCCGCACCTTTTCTCGCACGGAGCTTATCTCATGACAGTCGCCCGGCTCTCTCGAACTATTGTCGTGCTGGCGCTGGCCGTCGTCGCGGTGTCGCCGGCCCAAGGCCAGGAGCCCGGCCCGAAGCCGGCTGCCCGCTCGGCCCGTGCCTGGACGCTGGACGAGGCCCTGCAGCAACTGGCGCTTTACCCGCGCGACTCGTACTTGCAATACGTGGCCCTGCAATTGGCCAGCCGCGAGGGGCGGGTGGATGAGGTGGCGGACCTCTTGTTCCGTTCATCCGGCGAAGACTGGCGGGCGGCGCGGATGGAACGGCGCAATCGAGTCGATCTGTTCAGCGTCTTCTCCGGCGCTCTGGCGGTGCACGAGAGCCTGCAGATGGACACGATGCTGGGCGACCGCCGCGCCAAGACGTCGCCGTTCGGGAAGGAAAAGACCGAAAAGGTCAAAGAAGACGAGAAAGAGCCGGGCGAGAAGCCTGCGATTGGCAAGGCGAAGCAGGCCAGCGCGGCCGCCAAGACCACCGCCAAGTCCGTCCGCATCGACTCGCTCACCGGGCCGACGATCAAGAGCCACCCTTGGGCCACGATGCTCGGCGGACGCAAGCCGGAGGTCTCGCCCCTGTCGAAGATGGTGCCGGCCGATCAGTATTTCGTGCAATGCCGGTCGCTCACCAGCCTGCTGGAGCTGATAGATTTCGGCGACGTCTGGGGGTCGCATCTCTTCAACCAGGCCAACCAGGATGCCACCAGCAGCGACGTCGGCTCGCGGCTGCGGCAGCAATTGGCCGTGCGGACCGATCCCTTGACGCGGCCGTTCTATGACCTGGTTGTGGATCAGGTGGCCGTCACGGGCAGCGACCTTTTCGTCCGCGAGGGGAGCGACGTGACGCTGATTTTCCGCGTCAAGCAACCGCTGATCTTCAAGCCTCGCATGGACGGTTTTCTGAAGGAAGCCGAAGAGGAGCACGAAGGCGCCAAACGCACCACGGGCAAGTTCGCCGGGGTCGATTATGTCCACGTGGCGACTGCTGACCGCGTGGTGCACGTGTTTTCGGCGTACCTCGCCGATCCAGGCGACCCCAAGACGACGCTGCACGTGCGGAGCAACTCGCGCGTCGGGCTGGAGCGCGTGCTGGCCACCATCAAGGGCGAGAAGCACGCCGGAGCGTCGCTCACCCGGCTGGGCGACACCGACGAGTTCAAGTACATCCGCACTCTCATGACGGAGGGGGCGAAGGAAGAAGACGCCTTCGTCTACATGTCCGACCCCTTCATTCGGAACATGGTCGGCCCACGCGTGAAGCTGACGGAAAGCCGCCGGCTGCAAACGTACAACCACCTGCGGATGATCGGGCACGGCTCGCTCTTGTACATTACCGAGCGGGGGCTGAAGCCCAAGTCGCTGGCAGAGCTGGCTTCGGCCCGCTGCACGCCGGGCACGTTCGGCGAGGGGCGGCTGGCCAATCCGCTGGGCGGCAAGTACACGCTCTCGCCCGACGGGCTGACCGGCCTGTGCTCGGTCGCCGGCACGCCGCTGCGGATGACGCCCTGCTGCGAAATCCCGCTGGAGGAGGTCACTCCCGAAGAGGCCGAGGACTATCGCCAGTTCCTCACCGAGTACAACCAGTACTGGCGGACGTTCTTCGACCCCATCGCCATCCGCATCCAGATGACGGAGAAAAAATACCGGGTGGAAACCATCGTCCTGCCGCTGATCGATAACTCGATCTACACCGGCCTGGCCCACGCGCTGGGCGGTCGGGTCGAGGCGCTCGACACGCTGCCCGTGCCCAAGGGGAACATCTTCAGCCTCGGTCTGAGCCTCGACAAAGCGCAGCTCTTGAAGGACGTGGATGTCTTCGACCTGCGACGCGAATGGGAGCGCGATGTGGCCCGCGACCTGGGGTTGCCGCCGGGCCAGAAGGTCCCCGACGTGTATCGCCTCGTGACCCAGGGGCTGGGCAACCAGATCGGCTTGCACATCTACGACTCGCAACAGCTCATCGATTTCAACGTCTCGCAGTTCCTGGGTCAGTCGCTGGGCACCTTCGGTGGCCCGTGGGGCGGCGGCCGCGAAGTGGTTTGGATCAGCATGATCCTGGCCGCGATCAATTCGCCGGTGTATATCTCCCTGCCCTTGCAAGACACGAAGGTGGTGGACGAGTTCCTCGACCAGCTCGATCCCGTGCTGGCGCTCATGGCCCGCAGGCCGCAGCGCTGGATCTGGTGGGACCAGCAGTTCGACTCGTACCAGCTCGAAAAGACCAAGGCCGGCACGAAGGTGCGGGCATTCGGCCTGCAATTCGGCCCGCTCAAGTGGCGGTTCTTTTGGGCCCGCATCGGCGACGGCCTGTACATCGCCAGCAAGAAGCACATCCTGGACGACATCGATGAGGCCGTCGCCAAGGCGCCCAAGACGAAAAAGGCGCCGAGCGCGGAGACCGCCGCCGGGCCGACCGGCCACGCCATGGTCCGCATCCGGCCGCAGAACTGGAACAAGGTGCTGCCCGACTACCAGCTCGGCTGGGCCGAAAACAACCGCCGGGCGTGCCTGAACAACCTCGGCCCGCTATCGAACGTCGCCCGCGCCTACGCGGCGTTCAACCCCCAGCAGGTGCGCGACGAGCCGGCCAAGGCCACCGAGAACATCCTGCTGGTGGCCGAGCAGATGTACGGAGTGAAGTTCCTCACGCCCGACGGCGGCCGCTACGTGCTCTCGACCGACGGCAAAACGATAGAGCACAGCCTGTACGGCACCGCCCTGGCGCCGCGCCAGCCGGCGAGCCTCAAGGATGGAGGTGACGCCGCCCGGCTGATCCGCGACTTCGCCGGCGCGACGGCGGAACTCACGTTCCTGGAAGACGGGCTGCATGCGGTG
>JBGQHD010000674.1:0-3761 GCA_041497795.1 Planctomycetia bacterium | reverse complement strand
GAAACGCTTGGATGTCGGGCATGGGTCGTCTGTGGGTTTGCGAGCGCGTAGAACGGAGTGCCACTCCGTTCTGCGATGAGGCGAATTGCACCGCAAAACGGGCGGCTTGGCAAGGCCCACGTGGCCGCGTCTCTCCGAGACGCGTTCGAGTCTCGGAGAGACTCGGCCACGTGCCGATGGATTCGCAGTGATCGGCCGAGTATCTTGACCTCGGTCGTCATCGCGGATTCTCCACCTCCCGATCTGGGCGCCACCATGCGATCTTGCTTAAAGCCTGCGGTCCTCTGCCTGCTGCTCACGATCATCGCGACGCCATGCGTCGCCGACGATCCGCCCGTCAGCAGCGAGCTGACGATCGACACCCCGCTGGCGCGGATCGGCGCCAGCGTGCTCATGCCGCACACCCGCGAAAAGCTGCCGTGCGTGGTCATCGCCGGCGGCACGCTGTCGCACGACCGCGACGGCCGGATGTTCCGCACCGGAACGCCGAAGCGCGACGCCCTGCTTCGCCTGGCCCAGGCGCTCGAGGCCGGCGGCTACGTCAGCCTGCGGTACGACAAGGTCGGCTACGGTGCGAGCAAGCCCAAGGACGGCTGGCGGGGCACGTACAGCCAAGAGGCGGAGGTACTGGCGGCCGTCATCGTCCAGGCCCGCAAGGACGAGCGCTTCAGCAAGCTGATTGTGGCCGGCGAGAGCGCGGGCGCTTATATCGCCTGCCTGGCCGCCAAGGCCGGCACGCAGGCCGATGCTTACCTGTTCCTCGGCGGCCACTGCGGGCCGGGCGAGGCCATCTATGCCTATAACTTCGGCCGGCTCGTGGAGTACGTGGACAAGTTCTCGGAAAACCGTGCGTGGGCCAAGGATCTGCGCACCGAACTGGCTCTGGGCCGCCACTACAAGGCGATGTTCCAGGCCGCCGCCGACGGTAAGACGACGTTCGAGCTAATCGACGGCGACTTCCATCAAACACTGGGTCTGGAGCGGCGGCGGGAAGAGCTGGACCTGCCGCCCGATGAGATGTTCCGCCACATCAAGGCGCCGGCCCTGGCCCTGGCCGGCGAGCACGACCTCAACGTGCCGCCCGATCACGCGGCAAAAGCGGCCTTGATCATGCGCAAGGCCGGCAACACCGCCGCCACGGCGGTGACCATTCGCGGGGCCGATCACAGCTTCCAGGCCGCCGCCGACTCCGAGGCCGCGCGGATGCGCGAGCGGCACACGCTGGAGAGCTTCCGTCGCCCGTACAATGCGGAGGCTTACGAAGCGATCGTCGATTGGCTGCGCAAGACCGTCCCCACGCCGGCGCATTCGCATCCCGAGGAGCTGCGAGCGATCGCCCAACGTGGACAACTCGCTCCGCGAGTTGAACGCGACTCGCGGAGCGAGTCGCCCACCAAGGCCAAGACCCGCGCGACGGCGGCCGTGGAGATCGACCCCAAGACGGAGAACACGCCGGAGCGCATCCAGTTGGCCCCCGGCGTGGAGATCGTGGCCGACATCACCGACGCCGCCAGGACGGCCGGCGTCGAGACGCTCGAAGGCCGCATCGGGCCGCTGCTGCTGGCCGACGGCTCGCAGGCCCATTTCATCGACATGCCCGGCGGCATGTTCGTGGGCGAGCACCCGCACAGTTCCGAGAGCATCATCTACACGGTCCGCGGCCAATGGGTGCTGTGCAGCAAGGGCCGGCGGCACCTGATGAAGCCCGGCACGCTGTTCCGCTTCGCCGCCGGCGCCCCCACCGGCTACGAGGTGCCCTTCGCCCAGAACGCCTTCATCCTGATCTTCAAGGGCGACCGCCTGTCGAAGGACGAGAAGGAGTTCATCGACTACCTCAAGGGCATGGCCGAGCGAGTGAAGAAGGAGCAGAAGGAGGGCGTGCCGTACTTGCTCAAGGACCTGCCCGAGGGACACGCGGCGCGGGCGTTTGGGGCCAAGGTGAATGCGGAGTTTTCGCGGCTGGTAGCTCCCGACAAAAGCAAGTAGCTGCGGATTGGAGGAGTGTTCTTTTCACTCCGTCATCTCGCGCAACAGCTCATCGGGCGTAACCGTGCGACACTGGCCTTGCGCAAACTCGTTGCGCGCCTCCTCGACGTCGGCGGCGACGCGCAACCGGCCGGCTTGAGCCAACCGCCGGCGCAAGATGGCGATCAGCGATTCTTGTTCCTCGGCCGACAAGTGATCGGCCGCGTCGAGGACTTCTGCGAAGGGTATTGCCTGAGTCATGGTTCTTGCCGTAACGAGCACGGATGCGAAGGGCGTGGCAGTTGTTCGCACGACCGAAGACCGTCAGCGCTGCCTGACGAACCGCCTGCCCATATGCCGTGGTTGTGGGCGCTTCTCCACGCCCTTCACGTCCATGTTCAGGGACGTGCCACCCGCCCGCACCGCGTAGATTGGCACCGCGTAGATTGGCGCTGACAGGTCCAGCCCTGGGATCCAAATCGCCAATCTGGTTGTCGCCCGACACGATGCCTTGCCCTGGCGCATGTCCGGTGTCGATGATCTCGCCGCGCGCGGCCTGAGCCTCCTCGTGCACCATTTGTGCACCAAGGAGGCTCTCTCGACGCGCAAAAAGAACGCTAAGCCGCTTGCAAATCACGACTTAGCGTTTAGCCCAGAAATGGAAGCGGAGAGGACAGGATTCGAACCTGCGGACCCCTTACGAGGTCACGGATTTAGCAAACCCGCGCTTTCGACCGCTCAGCCACCTCTCCGGAATGATTGGCAGGCAACGGTGATGGGACTAGGCCCCCCGTCATTCTGAGCGCAGCGAAGAACCTCGAGGTGGAGCCGAGGCCCGTCGCTGCGCTCAGGGGACGAGGCGACCGGAGCGATGGTGATTGTAGGCGATTCGTCCTTACCGGCAAGTCGTCTTGGCTCTGGGTGTTGGGGCCAGACATCGTCTTTTCGCAATCGGCTCGGTGGCGGCTTGTTTCGCCACGGCGCGATCAGGCCGCCTTCGAGGTCACGAAGCGGCGCGAGGCGGCCGAGGTTGTCGAGCCGGCGCGGCGCACGAAATCGACGATGTGCCCGGCCAACCGCTCGGCGGCTCGTCCGTCGCCGAACGGATCGAAGCGCTCGTAGAGCAGCCGCCGGGGGATGGAAAGCTCCGCCGGGTGCTCGAGCGCCCTGCGCACGCCCGCCACCAGCTCGTCCACGCTCCGCACGATATACGTCGCGCCGGCCTGGGCGATGGGGGCGAAATGCGCGGTCTTGAGGTAGTCGCCGACGTCAAGGAAGTCGGCGTCGGCGGGCAGATTGAAGGCGATGTTGACCACGGGGCGGTCCAGACCGCTGGCCTCGAGCGTGACCGTGGACGTCACGTTGAGCAGCACGTCGCTGCAGGCGAGCGTCTCGGTGAGCCGGCGCGCGTCGTCGCGAGTCGGCTTGAAGCGGAGGATGGCCGCCAGGCCGCTCGCCTCGCCTGCGTAGCCGCCCGCCCGTTCGACGTGGACGTGCGGCAGACGGGTGACCTGAGCGAACTGCGCGGGGTCGTCCTGCGGGTGCATGCGGACCAAAAGCTGGCATGGCGTTCCGAAGCGATTGTCGTGGATCAAACCGGCCAACAGCTCCGCGTAGTTGCGGTTGAACGGGCACGACTCCTTGGGCACGCTGGCATAGGTCAAGAGTCTGCGGCCGGGGTCGAGCTTTCGCTCGGCGAAGAAACGCGCCCGGTCGGCCGCGGTCACCGGCCGCGCGTGCGGATCGAAAGGAGGCGGCCCCGTGACCACGACGCTGGCCGGCGAGTAGCCGTAGAG
>JBGQHD010000673.1:0-3767 GCA_041497795.1 Planctomycetia bacterium | reverse complement strand
GTTGGCACGCCGACATTATAGGCGGCTGCCGGCGTAGGACGGATTGTCAATCCGTCCGCCTTCGTGGGGCACGTTTCCAACGTGCCGGACCTGCGTAGCCTCGCGGGCACGTTTGTAAACGTGCCCCACGTCGGGCGGCCGCCCTCTCGGACGGATTGGCAATCCGTCCTACGAGTTCTTTTCGCGGCCGTGTAACAACCGGCCCGGCCTTACGCATAGTTACTCAGAAGCGAAGTCAAAGACAACGAACAAAGGAGGGCCCCATACAACACTCCACGAACGCCTGACAAAACCAACCCGAATCTCTCCCTCGGTTTGGCTCGCCCGGCCGGCATCCTGACGAGGATCCGGCCGGGGTGCTTTTTGGGGTAGGCGAACAAAGTAGCCATCTCGCTCCGCGAGATGGAAGCATGGCCAAGTCGCCTAGTGTCGGCGTGCGCGGGGCACGCGGCGCCGCCGGTCCCGCTCGGCAAGCGGGACCTTGTATCTTTGGTTGCTGAGAGGTTGTGACAAGGCCCAACTGGGCCGAAACTCGATAGCCCAGGCCGAAGGCCTGGGTTCGGAGATAACGTAACCGTGCGTAGCCCTGAAAGGGCGGAACTGGTAGCCGCGCCGCAGGTCGCGCCCCTTCAGGGCTTTCGTGTTCGTATCCGGCCGCGTCCCAGGCCTTCGGCCTGGGCTATCGAGTCTCGCCCCTTTCGGGGCTGATGCAGCGCGCAGGCCAGCCAATTCTCCACAATCTTTGGCCTACACGTCACTCGGCCGGAACGACGTTGAGCTGCCCACTCGTCTTTGGACGAGCGTCACCCGGTAATTCGAAGGTGCGACGGGTCAGGCAATGACAAGAGTCGTGCAAAGTTGACCTTCCACATGTCAAGTTCGTAAAGCCTGCCTTCGGTGTCTACATTCACAGCCACGGAGACCGGGACCCCATCGGCATCTGTGAACGCACCTTCTACAAGTCGTTGCCCAAACGACCGGCCAACGTCGATTACGCCCTTCGGCAAAAGCAAAAGGCTTCCCATTCCACCATCGTTCATCTCCTCAACGACAAGATCATCGAGAGAGTCCACAAGACGCCTCGTTGCAGGCTTGCTCTGCAACAGCGCTGTAAGCAAAGCCTTCTCTTGAGCAAAAAGCGCTCGCCGGTTACTCATCGCAACGTAGTCCTGCATAGACGGCGATGCTGCTACTCCCCCGGCACGACGTTGAGTTGAACGTCGATCTGATTCGCCGCGGCGATCGTCTTGTTCGGGCCGAGTTGGCTCGAGCCAACCAGCTTGAGTCCCTTCAGCTCGCCCGGCTTGGCGCCCTTGGGAAGGGCGATGGCGAACTCGAACTCGTTCTTGTCGCCCGGCACCACTACGGTTGGCGAGGCCACGCCCTGCGGCAGGCCCGCCAGCGAGAGCGTGACCGGGTGCGGGAAGCCGACGCGCTGGATGCGGCCGGTGAACTTGCCGGTGGGCCCTTTGCCGGCGCGGGCGTCGATCTTGGCCGCGCTCGTCAAGGCGAGCGTAAACGACGGAGCCACGACGCTGACACGCCGCGGTGGCGAGACGGTTTCGGCGACCACACGTTGACCGTCCGGGCTGAGCAGCTCGGCCCGCACAGCAACGTCGTATTCGATCAGCGGCAGCGCCGGCGGCACGACGATCGCCAGCGCCCCGGCGTTTTGGTTCGCCGGCACGGTCACGGGGGCGTTGATTCGCAGCGTCTGGGCGGCGTCCGGCCTGCCCTTGAGCGGGCCTTCGGCCGTGAAGATCGGCGGCACCTGGCTGGTCAGGAGCGACAGCCGCACCGGTCCGGCGGTGCCCGAGCCGCGCGCGATTTTCGCGCCCAGCGGCTGCGTGCCGCCTTGCACGAGCGAGGCGCCGGCCGCGGAATCTTCCCACGCCACCTGCAACGGCGCTGCGCGTGAGACGGCAATCGGCAGCTCTCGCCGCAGCCACGGCTGATAGCGGGCCGTCGGGCTGTCCATCGTCAACGCCGGCCGTGGCCCAGGCGCATCGTTGCCAATCCCTTGGCCGATCATCTGCGCGACGAGCGCGCCCGTGGCGTTACCCTCGGCACGCAGGGCGACCAGGGCATCAGTCGCTCCGGCGGGAATCGTGTCGCCACCGGCGAGCGAAACGCCGGCGGGCACACCGCCCGGGAGACTCAGCTTGATCGGTCCGCTATAGCCGGCCCGCTGGGCCCGCACGCGGAGCAGGGCCACGCCCCCTTGTGGCACGTTCACGCGGTCGGCCAGCGCCGTCAGGGAAAAGTCCGGCTTGATTTCGCTGATGCCGATGCGGTAGATGCCGCGCGGCCCGCCCTGGCGCGTTTGATCCGAGACGGCCACGACAATCCTGTCCATGCCGCCGGGCACCGTGAAATCGAGCGTCGGGTCGGTCGTGCTCTCGCCGTCATCGGCGGCGGCGAGCTGGGCACCGTCCGGCTTCTGGATCGACAGCACGGCATCGATGGGCGAGCCGATGCGGTCGGCCAGCACGTCGAACCGCAGCCGCAGGCCGGGCTTCACGCGCACGAGATACCGATCGACCTCGCCGGGCTGCGACAGCCGTCCGCTGATGCCGGCCGGAGCGGCGACTTCTTGCAGCGCGCCGGCCGCTGCCGGCGGCGTCTCGACGACTTCCGGCATGTCGCTGACGATCACTCGCGGCCGGCCGCCGCTGAACGTACCGACTGGCCAGGGCGCCGGCTCCAGCCCGAAGGGACTATCGGTCTGCATCGTCCACTTCGTGCCGGCGGCCAGGTTGGTCACGACGGCTTCGAGCGCAGATTGCTTCCCCCGCTGCACGCCCAGCGGCAGCAGCACGTCGGCGTACTGGAACTGGCCGATTTTGAGACGGAAGTGGCCGGGCCCGGCACCGCGATAAAGAGCGTCGTAGAGTCGGACGGTGTAGCTCCCATCGGCCGGCAGCGCGACATCCAATCGGGCGTCGCCGCCGAGCAGCTCCTGGGCGGGCGAATAGGCCAGCAGGGTGCCGCCGGGGCGATGGATTTCCAGCACCGGCTCGAGCCCGCCGCCGAGCCGCCGCGCCTCGAGATCGATCACGACGCGCTGCCCGGCCTTGCCCGTGAAGCGCGTCTCGACGATCGTGCCGCCGGTGAGCGAGCCGTGCAGCGCGACCGGCAGGTTCGAGAGATCAGCCGCCAGCGGCTGCTGCGGCAATTCATCGACGCCGATAGCCAGTGGGTTGGAGACGCCGTCGCCCGTGGCCAGCCGGACGTGGTAGATGCCGGCCGGCGTGGCCTTATCGAGCGTGACGTCGATCTGCACCTTATTGGCCTGCGCTCCGTTGGCCTGCGCTCCCGGCCTGGCCCCCTGTTTGGCGATGGGGAACGGCAGCAGGATGCGCGGCTGCGCGGCCAGCTCGCCGCCCACGAAGGTCAACGTGGTCGTGCCGCCGGCTTGCAAGCCGCGCGGCGAGACGTCGGTCAGCGTCGGAGCGGCGACGGCCGTCGTGGCGGCACTGGAGCCAACCAGCAGAGCGAGAGCGATTCGCGGCAGGGCTTTCAGCAGGCAGGCGGAGAGCAACTTCATGGTTCAAGTTGGGCGTTGGAGTCCGCGAGGTTCAAAAGTGTGGCGTGGGGCACGTTTTCAACGTGCCTTGGGTGGTCCTGTGACGTGGCGAGGCGCGCTGGGGACGTGCCTGCGCGGTTTGGAAAACCGAACAGCCGTACGCACGGGCACGTTTGGAAGCGTACCCCACGTGGGGCACGATTCCAAACGTGCCTCCACGTGGCTATGGCTTGGCGGGCGG
>JBGQHD010000672.1:0-3773 GCA_041497795.1 Planctomycetia bacterium | reverse complement strand
GGCCAGGGACTGGGCGACCTCACGCTGGTCAATCTGGCCGACTGCGACCAGCCGGATGAATACGTGGCCGCCGTGGCCCGGCTGCCACGGCTGGAAATCCTGGTCGTCGGCGGCCAGGCGTTCGGCGACGAGCAGATCGCGCAGCTCTCGGGCACGAAGAGCTTGCGGTGGCTGATTCTTGATTCGACGAGCGTCTCGGCGGAGGCCTTGGCGGCGGTGCAAGACGCGAACCCCGATCTGCAGGTGTATCGCAGCCAGCGGCGGACGATTGCGGCGATCAAAGCGGCCGGAGGCGACCTAAATCGCAAGATCAACGCAAGGTACCGGGACTTGCACGGCTTTGTGGGGACGGACTTTTTCGATGAACCAGATTTCCTCGCAGCGTTTCAGCCCGTTGACGTCGTGCTCGTCAGCCGACTAGCCAGTCTTACGACCGCGTCCCTGGGTGATGCGCCCATCGCTGACGCTGATCTCGTCGAGATCGCCAAGACGCCGAATCTGCAGTCGCTGTACTTCAATTCGCCGCACATCACGGACTTGGGGGTCCAGCACGTAAGTGGTATGACGCCGCTCCGGAATCTTGGACTGCTCGGCAGTAGTATCACCGACGTGGCGTTGGCAAGCCTAGCTGACAAGAGAGAATTGACGGGCCTGCACCTCGGCGGCACAAAGATCACTGATGCGGGACTGGCTCACTTGGCGCACCTCACGAACCTGGAGAAGCTGACCCTCGAGAGCACCTTGGTATCTGACGAGGGCTTGGCTTACTTAGGCGCGATGACCAAGTTGAAGATGTTGCGAGTGCCCTGGACAAAAGTGGGTGACGCCGGCTTGGCTCACTTGGCCAAGCACGACGCGATGGAAGAGCTTGAATTCTCAGAGACCCAAGTGACTGACATGGGCCTCAAATCCGTTGCCGGGATGACTAGGCTGAAGGAGCTGGGAATTGGCAAAACGAGCATTTCGGATCAAGGGTTGGCCCACCTGAAGGACTTGCAGAACCTCAAACAACTGTGGATGGGTGGGACCAAGATTACCGACGCGGGTCTGGTGCACCTTCGCGGCATGGCGAAGCTCCAACGTCTTCACCTGGAAGACACACAGATAACCGATGCCGCAGTCAATGAGCTGGCGAAATTGGCCAGCCTCACGGAATTGGACGTAACAAACACGCGCATGACCAACGAAGGCTGGGCGAAGCTCCAAAAGGCGCTACCCGGCTGCCAGATTTCGTTAGGCGTCAGGAAGCCGCAGAAGCCATAACGGAAGGCACTGCGACGGTGCCAGCGCGAAGCCGCTAACCGGGATTCCTTCATGTCAACTGTAGCCGCTCCGCGCCGAGAACCACGATTCTGCCCACCACCGTCTTGCCCATGAAGGAGCTGTTCGCCCGCGCGCCACGGGCGCAGTTGGAGTCCAGGCTTCAGCCTGCCAGCGTACAGCATTGCTACGCCCGTCGGCGATGCGAATGTCTGCCGTTAGGCCGCGGCTTCAGACTCACAACGAGCAGCACGTCGATCGCCTCGATCGTGTCATCGGGGCGGGCGACCGCAATCGTGCGGCCGCCGGGTGAGATCGCCAGTTGCTCGGGGTGCTCGACGCCGATCGTGTGGCTGTCGGCCAGGTGAATGTCGAACGGCTTGAACGGCTGGGCGGAATGCAGCAAGCGTAGTTGCGCGGGGCTCATGCAGGTATTGTCGCGCAACCGATGGGCTGAGGCAAGGTTCTCGCGCGCTCTCGTGCGCGCCAGGCGGAGCCTGGCGGGCAGTGCGTTCCCAGGCGGAGCCTGGGAACGAGAACGGCACTACGTGCCGTCGGCTCGTTGGACTTTGCCGCCTTCGCGGTAAATGCCGATTTCGTCTTTGCCGTCGCCGTCCCAGTCGCCGACCACCGGCTTATCGCCCGGCCCGCCGAGGTGCTCGACGCGGTCTTCGGCGTCGATCACGTGGTTGCCGTTGGTGTCGAGAATCCAGGTGCCCTGGCGATAGACGCCGATGTCGTCCACGCCGTCGCCGTCCCAGTCGCCCACGACCGGGATGTCGCCGGCCTGGCCGAACTGCACCATCGTCTCGCCGGGCTGCCAGCGGCCGTCGCCGTTGTCGTCCAGGATCCACTGCCCGTTGTTGAAGACGCCGATGGTGGCCACGCCGTCGCCGTTCCAGTCGCCGGCCACGGGGATGTCGCTCCCCCGGCCGTAGTAGAAGACGTGGTCGATGACGTCGGCCCGCTCGCGGCCGGCGGCGGTGAACTTGAGGATTCGCTTTTCGGCGTTGGCCACTTCCAGCGGCGGCGGCAGGTTGAGCTTGGCGCCGCGGGGGGCCTCGTTGGCCCGGTCGGGCAGGCCCGGCTCGACCATCACGGCCCGCGGGTCGCTGGCCCACTCGGGTCCGAAGATGCCGATGTCGGTCTTGCCGTCACCGTCCCAGTCGCCGGTGATCGGCAGATCCTTTTCGCTGCCGAGCTTGGCGTAGAGGTCCCCTTCGTCCCAGACGCCGTTGCCGTTGACGTCGATGAACCACTCGCCGCGGCGGTAGATGCCGACCTCCGTGATGCCGTCGCCATTGAAGTCGCCGGTCACCGGAATGCCGTCGGGCGAGCCGAAGATGTACTGCACGTTCGTGGGCGCACCGGGGCTCTTGGCGAAGATCCAATGGGCGCCATCCATCTGGGCGTGCTCTTCGCTGAAGACGTTGAAGTTCAAGAGGCCGGCGTTACGCACCGCGCCGTCCGTGGTGAGTGCAGCCGTCTGGAATTCACCGCGCGGCCGGCCCGCATCGGTCACGCTGAGATGGAACGTGTAGCCCGGCCCGACGGGCGAAATCGGGCTGCCGCCGCCATAGAACACGATGTTCGCGGCCGGCCCGCCCGGCGGCGGCAGCGGCGGCGCCAAGCCGGGACCGGGGCCCATTTGGTTGGGCAGCACCAAAATCGGCGGCGGCGGGGGTGGGGGCGGCGGGGGTGGAGGAGGAGGGGGCGGAGGCGGCAATTCCAATCGGTTGAGCGCCACCTCGCTGAAGTTGTTGTTCTCCGAGTGCTGGCCCCCGGCGACCGTGATCTGGGCGATGGCGTCCAGGTGGTGGTCGATGCCGGCCAGGCCCGGGTCGCCGAGGTTGGCCGGGTTGGCGGCCACTCCGCCGGTGGTGCCCGGCGTGTCCAGGCTGTCGAGATATCCCGACGGCTGAATCTGGAACACTGTGTAGGTGCGGGCGTCCAGACCGGTGAACTGGTAGAAGCCGTTGGCGTCGGTGAGGGCCTCGATGAATTGGCCGCCGCCATCGGTGAGGAAGTTGCCCTCCGCGTCGCCCAGCCGCAGCACGACGCCGGCCAGCGGCGTGTCGTCGGGCGTTTTCACGCCGTCGCGCAGCGTGTAGGGGTCGATCGTGGCGGGGTCCTCGCCGGCGGCCAGCACGATCGTCGGGCCGTCTTGGAAGACGTAGCCGGAGATCGTGGGCCGCTCCAACTCGCAGAAGTGGTAGTCGGTGGCGTGCTCGCCGGGCTGGAGATGAATCTCGCCGATCACGTCGTTGGCGATCACCACGCCGCCGGCCGTGCCCGGCCCCTCGCCACTATCGAGGTATTGCGGCGGCTGATTCTCCCTGATTTGGTACGTCACCTGCGGGTCGAGGTTATCGAAGCGGTAGTCGCCGTTGGCATCGGTAAGGGTAGTGATCGGATGGCCGGCGTTGTCGAGCACCGGGTTGCCGTCGCCGTCGAGCAGCTCGATCAATACGCCGGCGATGCCCGGCTCGCCCTCCTGTTGCTCGCAGTCGTTG
>JBGQHD010000671.1:0-3774 GCA_041497795.1 Planctomycetia bacterium | reverse complement strand
TTCCCCAAGACGGCCGCGGAGTTGGTGTTCCCGGTCAAGACCACCAAGAACTCGCCGGCCGGCAAGCACCGGACGCTGATCTGCCGGGCGATTGTCGTGCAAAACGGCGAGCCGATCACCCATACGCTGGGCACCGGCGAGTTGCGGATCGACGTGCCGATTCCGCCGAAGGTCAATACGCCGCCTCCGCCGCAGCCCAAGGCCGCGCCACAGCCGACACCCATGCCGCAAAAACCGCCGGAGCGGCGTCTGACGCGGCTGGAGCAATTGCGGCTGGAGCGCGAGCAGGCCAAGAAGGCGGCCGACGAAGCGGAGAAGGCGAAGGCCAAACCGGCGACGCCGCCGGCCAAGAAGTAATGTGGCCCGCTCGCCCCGCGTGCGGGAATGTTCCGTAGCCTGACTCTCCGAGTCGGGCGCCCGACTCGGAGAGTCAGGCTACCACCTATCAAACAATCGACGAATATGAGCCACCGACTCCTCACCCTCGTCCTGGTTGGCCTGATCGTGGTGCCGGCGATTGCCCTGGGCCAGGCGCCCAACATCCCGGTCGCCAAGCTCGAGGTCTACCCGGCCGACGTGCAGCTCAACACCAAGCGCGACCGGCAGAGCTTCGTCGTGATGGCCACGCGGCCGGACGGCGTGACGGTCGAAGTGACCAAGCATTCCCAGATCACGATCGCGAACCCGGCGCTGGTGAAGCTCGACGGCCATACGCTCTATGGGGCGGCCGACGGCGCCACGCAGATGCAGGTGGCCTTCGGCGGGCAAACCGTGACCGTGCCGATCGCGGTCAAGGATGCCGCGGCCGACAGGGCGATCAGCTTCAAGCTCGACGTGATGCCGGTCTTCATGCGCACCGGCTGCAACACGGGCAATTGCCACGGCGCGGCCCGCGGCAAGGACGGCTTCCGGCTGTCGCTCTTCGGCTACGATCCCGACGGCGACCATTTCCGACTGACCCACGAGATCGGCACCCGCCGCATCAACCTGGCCGCTCCGGAAGAATGCCTGCTGGTGGAGAAATCGATCGGCTCGGTGCCGCACACCGGGGGCAAGCGGTTCGACAATAAGAGCGAATACTACGACACGCTGCTCCGCTGGCTGAAGGCCGGCGCACCGCTCGACTCGGGCGAAGTCGCCAAGGTGCTCTCCGTCGAGCTGTACCCGCGCCGCATGGTCCTGCAGGGCAAGGGCGCCCTGCAGCAGATGACCGCGCGGGCCAAGTACTCCGACGGCACCGACCGCGACGTGACCAACCTGGCGGTGTTCCTCACCAACAACGACAACTCGGCCGAGATCAGCAAGGACGGCCTCATCACGGCCGGCAACGGCGGCGAAGCGTTCGTCATGGCCCGCTTCGAAACGCACACCGTCGGCAGCCAGGTCATCGTGCTGCCCGCGGGGCTGCAATACACCCCGCCGCAAGAGAAGCCGGTCAACTACATCGACGAGTTGGTCACCCGCAAGCTGAACGACCTGCGGATTCTGCCCAGTGGCCTCTGCTCGGACGAGCACTTCCTCCGCCGCGCCACGATCGACATCACCGGCCTGCTGCCGACCGAGGAAGAGTATGCCGCCTTCATGGCCGACAAGTCGCCCGACAAGCGGGCCAAGCTCATCGACCGGCTGCTGACCCGCAAGGAGTTTTCGGAAATCTGGGCCATGAAGTGGGCCGAGTTGCTGATGATCAAGTCGTCCAACCAGGTGAGCTACAAGTCGATGTTCTTGTACTCCAACTGGCTGACCGAACGCATCTCGAAGAACGTGCCGCTCAACCAAATGGTGCAGGAGCTGCTTTCGGCCAGCGGCGGCACGTTCAAGAACCCGCCGACCAACTTCTACCAGATCGAGCGCGACACGCTGAAGACCTCGGAGAACGTGGCCCAGATTTTCATGGGCATCCGCCTGCAATGCGCCCAGTGCCACAACCATCCGTTCGACCGCTGGACGATGAACGACTACTACAGCTTCGCGGCCTTCTTCTCGCAGATCGGCCGCAAGGGGAGCGAGGATTACCGCGAGCTGATCGTCTTCAACTCCGGCGGCGGCGAGGTCACGCATCCGGTCGGCGGGCGAGTGATGCCGCCGAAGTTCCTCGGCGGCGACGCGCCCAACACGGCGGGCAAGGATCGCCGCCAACTGCTGGCCCAGTGGATCACCTCGCCGGAGAACCCGTTCTTCGCCCGCAGCATCGCCAACCGGATTTGGGCCCACTTCTTCGGCGTCGGCATCATCGAGCCGGTGGACGACATCCGCGTCAGCAACCCGCCGACCAACCCCGAGCTGCTCGAGGCGCTGGCCAAGAAGCTGATCGAGTACAACTACGACTTCAAGCGAGTGGTCAAGGACATCTGCACCTCGAACGCTTACCAGCGCTCCGTCACTCGCAACCCGAGCAACGATGAGGACGAGCGGAACTTCGCCCACGCCGGTTTCCGCCGCGTGCGGGCCGAGAGCCTGCTGGATTGCATCTGTCAGGTGACCGAAACGAAGGAGAAGTTCCAGGGCCTGCCCGTCGGCGCGCGGGCGGTGCAAATCGCCGACGGCAACGCGAGCACCTATTTCCTCACTACCTTCGGCCGCGCCCGCCGGGAAACGGTGTGCGCCTGCGAGGTTTCGACCGATCCCACGCTGTCGCAGGCGTTGAACATGCTCAACGGGCCGGCGATCGAAGGCAAGCTGCGCAGCGGCGTCGTCCAGAAAATGATGGCCGGCAACAAGCCGCCCGAGCAGGTGATCGACACGATCTACACCCGCTGCCTGAGCCGCAAGCCCAGCCCGGAAGAGCTGGCCAAGTTGACGGCCGTGGTCAAGACGGCCCCCAACCCGCAAGCCGGCCTGGAAGACGTGTTCTGGGCCGTGATGAACTCGCGCGAGTTCATGTTCAATCACTAGACGAGAGAGAACAGAGAGAACCACGAATAGCACGAATAACACGAATGGATTGGCTCGAAGTATTCGTGCTATTCGTGGTTAGTCTTCTTTCGTTTTTGTGAGTTTATTTCGATCACAGAGAAGACACGCGACATGGTAATTTTCCGATTGAGCCACGTCGGAGTAACGATTGCTGTTGGCATTCTGCTCGTTGCCGACTTGCACGCCCAGGATAAGAAGCCGGCTGACGGCGGCGCGAAGAAGGTCACCTACGACGACGACGTCCGCGCGATCTTTCGCAACCGCTGCTTTAGCTGCCACAATCAGAACCAGGCCAAGAGCGACCTGGCGCTGGACGCCTACAACACGGTGATGCAGGGCGGGGCCAGCGGGCCGGCGATCGTGGCGGGCGACCTGAAGAAGTCGCGGCTCTGGCAGCTCGTGAACCACCTCGACTCGCCGAAGATGCCGCCCGAGCAGGACAAGCTGCCGGCCGCGGAGCTGGCCCTGATCCAGTCGTGGATCGAAGGGGGAGCGCTGCAAAACGCCGGCGCGACGGCCGGTCGCAAGACGATGGTCGATCTGACGGCCACGGCCGGGTCGGGCCGCCCGTCGGGCCCGCCGCCGATGCCCAACCGGCTGGTCAAAGAGCCGCTCACCATCTCCGAGCACGCTGGTGCCGTCACCGCGCTGGCTGCCAGCCCTTGGGCGCCCCTCGTGGCCGTGGCAGGCGTGAAGCAGATTCTGCTCTACAACTCCGACACGGCCGAGCCGGTGGGCGTGCTCCCCTTCCCCGAAGGGCAAGCCCACGTGCTCAAGTTCAGCCGCAGCGGCACGCTGCTCATGGCGGGCGGCGGCCGGGCGGGCCACTTGGGCAAGGTGGTCGTCTTCGACGTCAAG
>JBGQHD010000670.1:0-3775 GCA_041497795.1 Planctomycetia bacterium | reverse complement strand
CTGCACCAGCAAAAGCTGGAAGGCATCGGCGCCGCCTACGCGCTGGCCTACTCGCCCGACGGCACGGAAGTGGCGGTGGCCTCGACCGACCAGCGGCTGGTGATCGTCAAGTTGCCCGCGGCGGCGCAGTAGGTGCCGTTTGTCGAGCGGCACCATTCGCGCTAGCGACGTGTTCGCTCGGTCTTGCGTCAGCACCCCGGCTGCTCCCAAGCAGCCGGGGTGCTGGCGCGCGGATACTCTAGCGATTGGCCGGCGGCGGTGCCGTGCTGCCCTGGGTCATCGTGCTGGGCTTTTCCTTCTTTACCGGCGGGTTGGGGGACTGCGGCGAGGGGGCCTCGAGCGGCCCGCGCCCTGGCGGCGTCAGGGTCGCCAGCATCGCGGCCGAGGGGGCCAGCTTGCCCGATTTCAGGTCGCTGAGCAGGCCCACGACCACGTCGCTAGGCAGGGCGTAGGAGACGACGCGTCCGGCGCGGGCGATATTCAGGCCCAGCACCTTGCCTTGCAAGCCCACCAGCGGCCCGCCGCATTGGCTGGGCTTGAGCACCGTGTCGTGCTGCAGGGCCGCCGGGAAGCCGGCCGCGCGCTTGGAGAGCGACTGGCCCAATTGGTCTTGGAAGGCGGCCGGACGGGATTGCAGCGTGGCGTCGATCTTCAGGTATTCTTCGCCGCGGCGGACCGTCAATTTGACGTTCGCGCCGGCTTGCATGCTGCGGATCGTGCGGACCAGTTGCTCGTTGTCGGAGACCTGCTTGCCGTTGACGTGCGTGACCAGGTCACCCTTCTTGAGGCCGGCTTTCTTGGCCGCGCTGCCGTCGTCGATGACCTCGATCCGCGGGCCGTCGGGCTTCACTTTCTCCATGCTCACGTCCTCCAGCTTAATCCCCAGCACGCCGGGGCTGGAGGGGATCTCGCGCCGCACCACGCTCACCACGCCTACCGCCAACGGGTCTTCCGTCATTCCGGCCGTGGCCACCCATTGGCCGGGGATGTACTTGGTTTCGTTATCCCAGGCGGCGGTCGGCAGGTCGTCGGCGTCGATCTTGAGCATGGCCAGATCGTACTGGTCGCTGACGCCGATCAGCTTGGCGGCGTGCTGACCCTTCTCGCGGAGCTTGCAGGTGATGCGGCCCCGCAGCTCGCTGGCCTTGGTGACGATCCAGCCGTCGGCGCCGACGATGGTGCCCAGCGCCACGGTCACCGGCTTTTCGTCTCCCTCACCCTGGCAGACGATCTCGACCACGCACTTCCGGGCCTGATCGACGACCTTGCGGAAGGCGGCCTTCACCTGGGGGCTGTCGCGGAAGACTTTATTGTCTTGGGCCCGCGCCGCGGTACCCGACGAGCCCGCAGCGAGCACGATAACGACGAGGATCGCGGCCACGAGGATCACGGATCGCGAAACGGCGGGATGCAACCCTGAGCGGCCCAGCAGGTAGGTCATGGCTTGTTCCAGGAAGCGAGGCGAGCGGGGAGGGGTCCTCAATCGTCGAGCGGTCGGCGCCTAGCGCGGCGTGGGCGAGGCCAGCTTCATGGCTTGCTTGGCGCTGTGGCCATCGCGCAGGTATTCCAGCGTGACTTCGTCGCCCGGCTTGTGCTTGCCGAGCAGGCGGATCAGGTCGGCCAGCGAGCCGACTTTGTCGCTGTTGACTTTGGTGATCACGTCGCCAACCTTGAGCCCGCCCTTCTCGGCGGGGAGTCCGGGGAAGATCTCCGTGATGCGGCAGCCGTCTTTCACGTCGTCGCCGCGGACGCCGATGATGCCGCCGTTGCCGCGGCCGCCCCATTCCTCGCGGGCCGCGAGGCGGTCCCAGGTCTCCAGGTAGGTCTGCACCGGCACGTGGAAGTTCTCGCTGAAGCCGGTGGAAATCCGGCTGTGAATGCCGATCACCCGGCCCTGCATGTCGAACAGCGGGCCGCCCGAATCGCCCCCCACCAGCGTGCAGTCGGTGCGCACGACGCCGCTTCCCGATTTGACGACGCGGCCCAGCCGCACCACCGGCTCGCGGCCCTGTTGGTAACCCCCCGGATGCCCGGTGGCCAGGCACCACTGGCCGGCCTTCAGGTCCTTCGACGAACCCATCTCGGCGTAGGGCCATTTGCCTTCGTCGGTGATCTTGATCAGGCCGCTGTCGATGCCGATGTTCCGGCCGAGGGTCTTGCCCTTTACCTTGCGGCCGTCGTGCAGGATCACCGTGACGTCGCGGTTCGGCGTCCCCGATACGTGGCCAGCGGTGAGGATGTGGCCTTCCTTGTCGATGATCACGCCGGAGCCTTGCACGCCGGCGATCTGCACGCCGACGGTGCAGGGGATCAGCTTGGCGGCCAGCTTTTGCACGTGCCGCTCGATCTCCAAGAGATCGTCCACGGTCTCCGGCGCCGCCTTGGTGAAGACGGCCAGTTGCTCCTCGACGGGCGGCGGAGCTTCCAGCGGCTCGGCCGCGGAAGCGATCCCGGCGGCGGCCGCCAAGACCATCAGGGCGGCAAAGAACCCCAAGAACCGCGGCCACTGGGCATCGCGCATACGCCTATCCTTGCGAACGATCAAGAGGAAGGAGGGTACGGTGGGCCAAGCCTGGCCAGCGCGGCACGCATCGCTGTGTCGATCTGCTGCGTCGCTCTGGCCCGGCCGGGTAATTCCTATTTTGAATGAAACCCTGCCCAAATTGCAAGCGCGGCCGGCGACATTCGGCGACATTCTGGCGAGGCAGGGTTCGATTAATCACTCGCGTCGCTCGCTTCCGCGAGACGCGGAGTAGGTCCCGCGTGCCGAGCGGGACCGGCGGGCGCCGCCTCACGCGGCGAAACCAGTGCCGCTCGGCTCGCGGCACCTACGCGTGGATTGCAGGCTCCGCCGCAGTTCCCTATCATCGTTCCCTATCATCTAACCGACATCCCCGGAAAAAGTTACGCGGACGATTCCCGCCGACCAAGGCGACGCGAGCAGGACGACATGACAACACGTGGCGAAGCGTTTGCCGGCCTGAGCGTGGCGATCATCACGCCGCTGCGCGACGGCAAGGTCGATTTCGACGCCCTCGGTCGGCAGATCGACTTTCAGGCCCGGGCCGGCACGCAGTGCGTCTGCCCGGTGGGCACGACCGGCGAATCCCCCACGCTGACGCACGCCGAGCACGACGAGGTGATCGCCCACAGCGTGAAGTTCGCCGCCGGCCGGCTGAAGGTCATGGCCGGCACCGGCTCCAACAGCACCGACGAGGCCCTGCGGCTGACCATCGCCGCCCAGCGGTCCGGGGCCGACGGGGCCTTGGTCGTCGCCCCGTACTACAACAAGCCCACCCAGGAAGGTTTCTATCACCACTACCGGGCGTTGGCCCTGGCCGTCGAAATCCCGATCTGCATCTACAACATCCCCGGCCGCACCGGCAAGAACATCGAGCCGGAGACGATCATTCGCCTGGCCGAGTTCCCCAACATCACGATGGTCAAGGAGGCCACCGGCTCGATGGACCAGGCCTCGGCCATCGTGGCGGCCACCGACCTGACGGTGCTCTCCGGCGACGACTCGCTGACCCTGCCGCTGATGGCCATCGGCGGCCGCGGCGTGATCTCCGTCGTCGGTAACATCGTGCCCAAGGACATGCTGGCCATGCTGCGGGCCTTCGACGCGGGCAACCACGCCGAGGCCCTGCGCTGGCACAAGAGGCTATTTCCCCTCTGCCGCGACATGCTCTCGCTGGCCACGAACCCCATCCCCGTGAAAGCCGCCATGAAGCTGCTCGGCCGCGACACGGGCGAAATGCGGTTGCCGATGACG
>JBGQHD010000669.1:0-3777 GCA_041497795.1 Planctomycetia bacterium | reverse complement strand
CGTTTTGCAGCGCTTGCGTCATGGGCGTGCGAATCCAGCCGGGTGCGACCGCGTTCACCCGGATGCCGTACCGGCCCCACTCCGCCGCCAGATCGCGGGTCAGTGAGACCCGTAGCCGGACAAGTCGTGACGTGGGACGTCCGCAACACGCTGATCCACCGGCCCGTGGAGCGCGGCCAGATGCTGCTAAGCGTGGCCGACGTGGACGGCGCGTGGGAGCTGGAGATTCGCATGCCCGAGGAGCGGATGGGGCACATCGCCCACGCGCAAGCCGAAGCCGGCCCATGGCAGAAGTTGACCGTCAGCTTCATCCTGGCCACCGAGCCGGGCGTGACCTACCAGGGGACCCTCGAAGAGGTGCACCAGCGGGCGGAAGTCCGAGGGGAGGAAGGCAACGTCGTGCTCTTGCGCGTGGCAGTAGACAAGTTCCAGCTCAGCCAACTGCGGCGCGGCGCCACGGTGCTGGCCAGGGTCCACTGTGGCCCAGTTCAAAGAGGCAGTTTCTCTCGCGGTTTGGTCCGCAAATGTACGACTACCGCCTATTCATGTGAGCCTCTCACGAGTGTCTTGTCTGCTTCAAGCTCTGCGGCGGGGTGGGACTGGCGTCTGATGCCGGAGGATGGGTGCCACTCGCTCCGCCAGCGCTCTTCTGGGTACCAGTTGATGACGAGTGACCAGTCACGCGAGACGATCGTACCGTGGAGCCAGTGGCACACGCGCGACGCTGCTACGGCCGCTCGCCCGTCATCGCCGCCCGCACTCGTGCCCGCATCGTTCTTGGGAACAGCGCAACCAAATCCTCTGTCCTCGGCGGCTCCGCAGTCTTGGGTGCGGAGATGACTACGGCGTCGTAGAGTTGCAACAGTTTCGAGCGGTCTACTTCGATGGAGAAGGCGAACTTGTAGTCTTCGGCCTTCAGGGCGTGCCTTCGGGCGAGACGATCCAGATACCTTGATACTGGTCCTTCTGCCGCTGGATCGAGCGAAACAACTCGCCGCTGGCGTCTTTCGCGGCGCGGACCTTGTAGAGGTTGACGGCGACGGGCACCAGGTCGGACGTGACCTGGCGAATCACCGCCTCGTCGGACAACGGGCCCGCACGGAGCCCGGCGGCGTAGCCTCAGCAGCGTTCCAGCGGGTCGTCACCGGTGACCCAGAGGAAGATCGGCCGCCGCTCCGCCTGGGCAAGCCGCTGACCTTCGGCCAGATCGGTGACCCAGGGGATCCGCTGCCAGCGCTGCTCTTCGGGCGCCGGGCCGATCATGGCCGCCCGATTGGCCAGATCCTGATCGGCCGCGGTCGGTTCAGCTGAAAAAACGCTGCCAGCAACCAAGAGCGTTGTGCTGGCGATCAGCGCGGTTCGTGTGATGACGGTGGTCATGGTCAGGCTCGGCAGTGAAGATCAGAATCAAGTGAGGATCGACGATCAAATATCCTCGACTCTGACGGCCCCGACGAGCTTGGCTCGGTGGACGCATGATTCTGCACTACTCGACAGGCAGTGACAATCGCTCGCCCCCGCCCCCACCGAGCTTGCTTTAGCTCCTTCGGTGGAGCGAATGAGTGAGAACACGCGACTTGGGGGCAAATCACTAGCAGCCAATCGGCCGCCGAAGAAACGGGTCTGGCCAGCAAAGATGGCGAAAACTGTGTAGAAATGTGTAGCATGTCGTCGGCAGACCGCAGGAGAAAATGCCGAACCCGGGAAACTCGAGGATCGGCGAAGTCAAAAACGAGGCAGGTAAGCCCCGACATCACCTTCCGGCTACAACTCATTCACGAATCGCCATGAACACACTGGAACTGAACCGACGCCAGGCTCTCTTCGTGGGCGGCATGGGGGCGCTTTCGCTGGGAATGCCCGGCTTGGTGATGGGGAACGACAAGCTCGATGCCAGCGGCAAGGCCGTCGCCGCCGAGAAGTCGTGCATCTTTGTGTTGCTCTGCGGCGGGCCGAGCCACATCGACACGTGGGACATGAAACCCAACGCGCCGGACACGATCCGCGGGCCTTACCTGCCGATCGCCACCAAAGTGCCCGGCATGCGCATCAACGAGATGCACACGGAACTCGCGAAGCTGACCGACGAGTTCACGCTGATCAACTCGATGTCGCATCCCGGCGCCATCAGCAATCACTTCGACGCCATGCACAACTTGCTCAGCGGCCAGTCCACGAAGCGCGTGCAAGAGGGCGTGACCAACGAACAACCTTATCTCGGCTCGTTCGTCGCCAGGCACAGGCCGAGCACACGGAACATCGTTTCCAACGCGTGGCTGATCAAGTGTGTCGGGCCGCCGGTCTTTTGTGCGCCGAATATCGGCATCGGCGGCTATATCGGCTCGGCCTGGGCGCCGGTCTTCGTCGGCTCGGAAAAAAACCATCCGGCGATGGACAACTTCAAACCCCCGGAAATCTACGACCTGGGGGACCAGGACCGCATGGATGACCGACGAGCGTTGCTCGCCAACCTGGAGAGCAACGTGTTGGCCAAGGACCACCGCGGCGCCGAGTGGATGGACATGCGCGAGAAGGCCTATGACGCGATGACGCGAACCGAAGGACGGGACGCGTTCAAGCTGGACCGCGAGCCGGCGAACGTGCGCGACCGCTACGGTCGCCATCCGCTGGGGCAGAACCTGCTCCTGGCCCGCCGCATGGTCGAGGCGGGCGTGCGGTTCGTCACCGTGAACGGTTGGGTCGGCCAGGCGCCGCATGATACGGCGGGCCCGCCCAGCAGCAGTTGGGACATGCACGGCGGCAATATGGGCATGGGAGACGCCTTCGGCAACGGATCGTACGGCATGGGATTCTGCCTGCCACGGCTGGATCAGGCGCTTTCCGCGCTCCTGATTGATCTGAAAGAGCGCGGCATGTTGAAGAACACGTTGCTGGTGGTGACGGGCGAGTTCGGCCGCACGCCGAACGTGCTGACCCAGCTCCCGCCCGGCCGGCAGCACTGGCCTGGTTGCTTTTCCGCGATTCTGGCCGGCGCGGGCATTGCCCGCGGCAAGGTGTACGGCAAGTCGGACAAGCACGCCGCATACGTGAGCACCCACCCAATCCATCCCGAGGAATTCGCGGCGACGATCTACCACGCCCTCGACGTTCCCCTCAACGCCCCGCAGAACAACAGCGGCATTTCGCTCCAGATCACCACGGGAAAACCGGTGATGGAGTTGTTCGGCTAAGAAATACTCCGCGGCTGGCCGAGATGGCACACCTAGCCCGACGCGGCAGCAAGCAGTACGACGGCCCTCCGAGGCCGTGGAGAAATCAGCGACGGCGACCTCGTTCCTGGCGAATCGCTGGCCACCGAGCCCATTCCCGAAGACCTCGCTGCTGTAGCCGCAGAGAGTAGAGTCATGCATCAGAACAGTCCTGCGGAGGAACCATCCCATGGGAACGAGTCGTCGGGCGTTTATTCAAGCCGCCGGAGCCGCGGGGGCGGCGCTATTGGCCTCGAAGACCGCGGCGGCCGACGATACGGTTGCTCCACCCGCCGCTCGTAGCGAGCCATCCAGCCGGGCTCCTTTCACGACGGAATTATTTCTTGATAACCAACTGCTGGAAGCCACGCCCGGCGTCTCGCGAAGGCTCCACCCGGCGAAGAAGCATTTGCTGAATCCCGTGATCCGGCCAGCGCGCTGGTGCGAGGGCACCTACCTTGAGCCGTACACCACGATGTACGACGCCGAGGAAAAGCTCTTCAAGATGTGGGCCCGGGCGGGGAGCGATGCGAAGGCCGGGTTTGTGGGGGGCAATGCGGCGTGGATG
>JBGQHD010000668.1:0-3782 GCA_041497795.1 Planctomycetia bacterium | reverse complement strand
TGTTCGTGGCACCGCTGGGGGCCAATCGGTTCGTCGAGGCGTTCTTCGCCGGCAAGCAGGCCCAGCAAGTCGTCCAGGATTTGGCGTTCCTCAGCCCGATCTCGGTTTGCTTCAAGCTGCCGCTCAACGTCGATCGCCAGGACGTGGAGCCGATCATCGGCAACTGGCGGTTGCTGGCCTACTTCGTCGGCTTCTACGGAGCGATGAACTGCTTCTTGATCGCGGCCATGAGCTGGCTGTTCCGCATGCGCTGGCGCGTGATGTATTAGGTCGTGTTGGATTGTCGTGGGGCACGTTTCCCAACGTGCCTGTTTCATATGTCACGGATCGAGGAAATTGGTCAGTCGCCTTCAGCCGAATGGCGATTGGTCAACTCTTAACCCTTACCACCGCTGGGCTTGCCCCAGCGGACGCATGACTGGCCAGCTACTCGCGCCGGCCCCCCTATTATTCTCTTCTTCTTCTCCTGCCGCCTGCGGCGGCGGGAAAAAAGAATATGGGGTGGAGGCCGTGGTAGCTATCAGTCGTGGTTCCGCTGGGACAAGCCCAGCGGAGACCTCAAGAAGCACTCCAGGTCAACGCTTAAGGCCATTCGCTGAAGCCGACTAACAGGTTTCCAGATATCCGTGAAGACTGCCTTTTCTTGCCGCACGCTGGAAGCGTGCCCCACGAGTCACGGAGGAAGATGAGCGACTCTTCGACGGGCATTGCCGGTGCGCCTTTGCGGCTGCTGCCCTGGCAGCGGGCAATGTGTGATTACCTGCGGCGGCAGGAGCGGCGGGCCTGGGAGCATTTCGCTTCGCCGGCCACTCGCGACAAGCTGGCCGACGCTGCGCGGCTGGAGTTGCTCAAGACCGCTTACCGCATCGATCGCGCGAGCTGGCCCGAGTGGTACGCCGCGGCCGAGCGGGCGTCGGCCGCCTTGGGCCTCGACGTGCCCCTCACGCTGTACCAGGCGCAGTCGCCGCGCGGACTGGGCGCGATGCCGGCGGCGATTGCCCACGAGGCTCACCTGGTGTTGCACGGCCAGCCGGCGACCAGGCTGGCCGACGGCGAATTCCGCGCGCTCCTGGCGCACGCCTTATGCCATCTGCTGTTGTGGCGTGCCGACGGCGACCTGTTGCCCGCCGAGCAAGTCTTGGAATCCCTCACGGCGCAGCCCGATGCTGCGCCCGCGTATCGAGCCAGTGCCCGGCGCTTCGCGCAGATGACCCGCGTGGTCTGCGATCGCGGGGCGCTGGGCGTGGTCGGTGATCCGTCGGCGGTCATCGGACTTCTGGCCAAGCTCGAGGCGGGGCAGGCGAGCCACGCGGCCGGCGCCACGGCGAGCGCGGACGCGGACAACCCGGCGAGTTTTCTCCTCCGGGCCGAGGAGCTGCTTCGCGCCGCGGGCGAAGGCGCTGGCGCCGCCAGCGCCGCCGAATGTCCCGAGACGTATTTGCGCGCCTGGGCAATCAACCTCTGGGCGACCCAGGGGGCCGACCCCGACGGCCGGATCGAGCGCGCGATCGTCGGCACGCCGAAGCTGCACGACTTGGACGCCTTGGGCCGGCAGCGCGTGCTGGAGACCACCCGCCGGCTGCTGAACGTGCTGTTGGCTCGCCCGGAGTTACAGACCGCCGCGATCCTCGATCACGCCCGGCTGTACTTCGCCGACTTTCGGTCCCCGGAGCGCACTTATGAGGATGTCGCGCTGGCCGACGAGCTACGCGGCGTCGATGCCGGCCTCCGCGACTATTACTGTTTCGTGCTGCTGGATTTCGTCACGGCCGACCGGGCCATTCAGAACGAAGCCCTGCGAGCCGCGCTGCAATTGGCCGGACGGCTGGGGCTGAAGGACCGCTTCAGCGAGCTGGCGCAGGACGAACTGGGCGTGCGCAAGAAGCAGCTCGAGAAGCTCGATCCGGAAGCGTCCCAGCCGCCGGCGCCATGAAGCGCCAGGGCGTCACCCTGAGCGAAGCGAAGGGTCTCGGGCGGCGCCGGCCGAGATTCTTCGCTGCGCTCAGAATGACAGTGGCGCTCAGAATGACAGTGGCGCTCAGAATGACAACCGCGGTCACGATGACAACTGCGGCGGCGACATGACCAATCCAGCGACATCGATCCGGCCGGCCAGCTCCGCCTGCAACTCGTCGCAAGCGGCTCGCGCCTCGGCTAGCGGCATGCTTCGCGCGCAGCGCCGCGCAGCCAGGACGGGCATAGGCAACTGCGCCGCCCGCGCGAGAAGCTCGCCGGCGTCGGCACTGACCAGCAAACCATGCGCCCGGCTTGCCCGAGCTAACTGATCTTCGGCCGTGATCTCCCGAGCAAGAAACAGGTTCCGCGCGAGGGCAGGGTTTTCAGCGAGTGAATCTTCCTCGGACAGGAAGATCATGCCCACCGCCGCCCACTGCCCCAGTCGGCGTATTTCGGTCGTCGCATCCTGTCCTAGGCCTTCGGCGAAGATCAGCACTCCTTGTTCGCTCGCCTGCCGGCACAGATCGTCGGTGGGCGAGCGGGCAATCATCACGGCGCCCAGCTCGCGCCAGGCGGCAAAGTCGTCGGCATCCTCCGCGCGAAGCAGATCTCGGTGGATCGCGCGGGGCAGCCAGCCTTTGCCGGCCAGCTTGAATCGCCGCCCGGCGGCTCCGAGCGGCCGAATGCCGAGCGTGTGCTCGGCCTCTGCGACAACCCTCCGGCCATCGCGCGCTGCGACGTGCGCCGTGTACAAGTACGGCGCGCCCGGCACCCAGTAGCACGGATCGGGCAGGATGGCCCGGGCCAGCAACGACTCGCCCGGACCTTGGTCCGCCAGCGGCACCGTGGCCGGCAGCGTGCGTGCCAAATGATTGAACGGCCCGCGAATGGTGCCGCCAAGACTCAATCTCCGCAGTTCCTCCGGTTCGCTGGTCGGCCAGCGAACGTAGACATGCGCCGCGGCCGGATCGGTCGCGCCGTAAAACACCTCGAGTTGAGCAGGTAACAGCACGGGCATCAATGCTAAGTCAGAATGATCATGCTGAGAACCACCGGCGCCAGTACGCTTGAGGATCACCACAAAGAGCACCAAGAGCACAAAGAACGGAAGTCACGGTGCGCCAACTGCCTTTGTGTCCTTCCTGTCCTTTGTGGTTAATCAACGGTTCTATTCGGTCATCGTACTACGTACGAACCTCCGACTTCTTTGCGCGCTGCGAAGATTTGACCACGGATAGCGCGGATGCCACGGATATGGCGAAGAGAATCCGTGTCATCCGCGTTATCCGTGGTCTCGTCGGTTTGCGGCTACGCCGCGCTGGGCTATTCGTGGTTGTCCGCAACCGCCGCCGCGTGTTTCTCTAAGGCTTGCCGTAGATACGCTCCCGTGACCGAAGCCTCGCACGCGGCCACTTCTTCCGGCGTGCCTTGCGCGACGATCTGGCCACCCTCGTCGGCCGCGCCCGGCCCCAAGTCGATGATGTAGTCGGCCGCCTGCATGAGTTGCAGGTTGTGCTCGACGACGACCAGCGAATGCCCGTGGTCGAGCAGGGCGTCGAAACAATCCAGCAGCTTGACGATGTCGGAGAAGTGCAGCCCGGTGGTCGGCTCGTCCAGCAGAAACAGGGTGCGGTTGCGTCCGGCGGCGGCCAGGTGGCCGGCCAGTTTGAGCCGTTGGGCCTCGCCGCCGCTGAGCGTGTTGGCCGGCTGGCCGAGCCGCAGGTAGTCGAGGCCCACGTCGATCAGCCGCTGCAGGCCGATTTGCACCTTCCGCTGGCCGCGAAAGAAAGCGAACGCTTCGCGGACGGTCATCTCCAACACCTGGG
>JBGQHD010000667.1:0-3783 GCA_041497795.1 Planctomycetia bacterium | reverse complement strand
GTTAGGTTTCGTCACTTTAGGCAGCGCGGCGAGAATTGTCGGCGTACAATGGCTCAGTCGGATTCCACGGCCCCCGGCCTTCCTGGTAGGGAGGACGAAGAGCATGCCTTTTTGGCGTAGATCATTCACCCGAACCATCGTCCTCAGCGGGACTTACGTCGCGATTTGCGCCGCGCTGGCGGCGGCAGCGATGGGCCAGGTGCCTGCCGGCACGATCACCGATTACTGGCCCAGCCCGAACATTGAAGGCCATTTCGCGCCGATTCGGGCCGTCACGTTTTCGCACGACTCCAAGTACTGCTGCACGGCCGGCGGGCACGTGGTCCAAGTCTGGCGGTTGCCCGCGGGAGCCGCCGCCCCGGCGTCGCACCACGCGACCTTGCGGTGGGAGGCCGGCCCGGCCGTCTGGGGCGACATCTACTCGCTGGCCGTCAAGCGCGGCGCGGAGGGGGAGCCTCTGGTCGCCCTGGGCGGTCATTCGTGGCGCGGGGAAGAGGGGTTGATCGCCTGGTTCGAGATCGGAGACGAGAAACGGCCCAAGGACAAACGCGGCATCCAACGCGGCGTCTTCCGCCGACCGGACGACACGCCCTACAGCGAGGCCGACCCGTTTGCCTCGCTGAACGCCATCGCTTGCTCTCCCGACGGCAAGCACCTGGCGTCGTTGTGCTATCGGGGACTGGTGAAGGTCTGGGACTGTGACCGCTCACTGACGTCCCATACGCCGCGGGACCAGCCGCGCCTGCAACGCCAAGGACCGCACCTCGATTTCGGTCGCCGCGACACGCCGTACCGCATCGCCGTCAGCGACAGGTATTTGGCGGCGTCACGCCGCTCCGGGTCGGGCTGGTCGATCGAGCTCCACGAGCTGGGGGGGAAGGCCGCTCCGGCCACCGTCTTGAAAACGGCGGGCCAGTCGTGGTCGCTGGCCATCAGCGCAGACAGGCGTGTCGCGGCCGGCAGCGACGACGGCAAGATTTACGTCTGGGAGTTGCCCGGCGGCGGTCTGCCCGCGGAGCTGCCGCAGGACGGGGCGGTCGCCGTTTCGCTCTGCTTCGACGCGGCGGGCGAGACGCTCGCCGCCGGCTACAAGCTGCCCAGTGGCGGCGGACGCGTGGTCGTCTGGAAGCGGACCGCGGAGGGCTGGACGAGCGCGTTTGCGACCAAGGCCGAAGAGGTCGCGGCGCCTGTGGTCGCTTGCGCGATCAGCCCCGATGGACAGTTCCTGGCTTACACCCGCGATCTGTACGACGTTCAGCTTCGGAGATTGAAGGATTTCGCCGCGCTGCCGCCAATCCGCACGGGGCAGCCGGCCACGCGGAACGTCGCCTTCGACGCGGAGGGTCATGGGGTGACCTACGAGTGGGACGGGGCGCCGTGGCGATTCAACCCGGCTCCGCTGGACCCCAAGCGAGGGCTCGATGCCCGCAAGAATCCGATCTTGGCGTCCGCGCCGGCTGCGGCCAACGCGACCGCGCTGCGAGTCGTGGAGGAGGCCGGTCAGGTGTGGCTGTGGGACGCATCCACCGGCAGCTACCTCGGCGGCCGGGCGTGGAAGCGCGCCGGGCACGACCTACCGCTATGCGCCTGCAAGGTGCCGGGCAAGCCGCTAGTGGCCGTCGTCGGCAGGGGAGACCCGTCGCGGATTCACGTATTTCGCGCCGACCGGCCAGACGCACCGGCCGTGCGTTCGTTCCGAGGTCACGAAAGCGCGGTGACGAGCCTTGCCGCGCATGGGGACGGCCGGTTCCTGGTTTCCAGCTCCGTGGACGGGACCATTCGCTATTGGTCGCTGGACAACTGGGATTCTGACAACGTGGGGGCACAGCGTTGGGGAGTCGAGCTGTTTAACGCCGGAGGCAAGCTCGTCGCCGGCGCCATCGATCCCTCCGGGCCGTTCGCCGTGTGGGGAGTCCGGCGCGGGGATGCCATCCAGATCGAGGTGGTGCACTCCGACGGCAGCAAACGCCGCCAGACCGACGCGGGGGAGGTCTACAACTCACTCCGCGAGCTGCCTTTCGCCACCTTCGTGATCGCCGGCCGAGACGTGCTGGGCTTTGCCATTCCCGCGGACTGGTCGTACGTCGTCTCGATACGGCCCCATCGCAAGGCGGACTCCAAGGTCCCTGACTGGATCGCCTGGACCCCCAAGGGTCAATTCGCCTCGGACACGCCGGACGGGGAAAACCTGCTGGGCTGGCTGGCGATTCACAACGCTCCGGAGAAGCAGCCCCTTTATCTGTTGGCGGCGAGCATGGGCAAGGACCGTTACGACCGGTCGATCATCGGACAGCTTTTCCCGGACGTCTCCAAGCCGCCGTCGATCCCGCCCGTTGAGCCTCCTCCGAAGGAGAAGGAGCGGCCCCGGCCCGCCTTGTCGCTATCTCTGCCCCGTGAGCTGCCTCCCGAACGGCCTGCGCTCCTGGGCCAGGCCGCCGTCAAAGCCGACCGTGCCGCCCTGCGCTGGCAAGTCGGCCCCAGCGGCGTGTCGCTGGACGAGATGTTCCTGCTGGTCACCGACACCAAGAGCAACTCGTTCAAGACCGTGCCGGTCGAGTTCAAGAAAGGCCAAGTGACGTTTTCCCACGAGCTGGCCCTCACGCCGGGCATTTACGACGTCCAGGTCGCCGTCCGCTGGCGTGGCATTCTCTTTGAGTCGGAAGACTCGTGGTCCATCGCCGTCGCCGGTCAGCGGCCCAAGACGCCCAAGATGTACGTGTACGGCATCGGCTGCGCCAATTACCTGAATCCGGGGCTGTTTGGCCTGCCGGACGCCGCCGAGGAGATTCACAAGATCACGTCGGTCTTGAAGGAGGGCTCCAGCGGTCTCTTCGACTCCTCCGATTTCCACAAGGAGCCTAGGCCCAGCGAAACCTGGAAAGACATCGCCTGGAATCGAGACGAAATCGTGGCCCGGCTGAGAGAGCTGGGCAACAAGCTGTCGGTTTCGACCAACCCCGAGGACGTGGGCGTCCTGCTGCTCTCCGGCCACGGCACCGAAGTGGACGGCAGGTACTATTTCATTCCCTCCGACGGCAAGGTGGGCGACAAGACGACGTGGATTCCCGGCGACGAAATCCTGCAGTACGTGGTCCCCAGCGACAAGAGCAGCGCCATGCCGCGCGTGGTCGTGGTGCTGGACACGTGCTTTTCCGGGAAGTTCTTGGGCGTGGCGGAGTTCGACAAGACGCTAAGAGACCAGCGGACGAGGAAGAGCATCACGATCGTCTCGGCGGCGCTGCGAGCCGCTCCAGGTGAGAGCGACCTGGCCCGGCAATTGATCAAGACGCTTTCCGAAGGCAGGTCCAGGGACGGGGACTTCGTCACGCGCGACGACGTCGTCCGCGACGCCCAGAACGTGAGCGCCCAGATTCAGACGTTTACCGTGCCGAACACCGATTTCGCCGTGGCCCGCGTGACCAGGAAATGACGGCGCTCCGCGGAGAACCACGCCGGACTTTACCGTTTCTCGGCCTTGGGTAGATCGTCCGGATCAGGCTTGTCGCCGCTCTTCTTAGGGGGCGAGGGCTTGTCGCCTTCCTTGCCTGGCGGCTGGTCTGCCTTCTTCGGCGGGGTCGGCTCATTGCCTTTCTTCGGCGGAGGCGGCTCATCGCTTTTCTTCGGCGGCTCGTTGCTCTTTTTGGGAGGCGGCGGTTTGTCGGTCTCTTTGGTGGGCGCCGGCTCCTTGGAAGGCCCGGGACCACCATCGCTCGCACCACTCTTGGATGCACCATTGTGCAGGAACTTCTCCTTCCGCTGCGTAATCGCGTTGCCTTCCTTGTC
>JBGQHD010000666.1:0-3786 GCA_041497795.1 Planctomycetia bacterium | reverse complement strand
GATATGGCCCACTACGCCGGCTTGGTGGCCGCCGGCCTGCACGACAACCCCGTGGGCGTGGCCGATTTCGTCACCAGCACCACGCACAAGACGCTCCGCGGCCCGCGGGCCGGCGTGATCCTCTGCCGCAGCCAGTATGCCAAGGACGTGGACCGCAACATCTTCCCCGGCATTCAGGGCGGCCCGCTGATGCACGTGATCGCGGGTAAGGCCATTTGCTTCGGCGAGGCGCTGCGGCCCGAGTTCAAGGAATACGCCCGGCTGATCATCGAGAACGCCCGCACGCTGGCCGACACGCTGCTGGCCGGCGGCCTGCGGCTGATGAGTGGCGGCACCGACAATCACCTGATGCTGGTCGACGTCACGCCGCTGGGCCTGACCGGCGGCAAGGCGGAGGCGGCCCTGGGCCGCGGCGGCATCACCGTCAACAAGAACATGATCCCCTACGACGAGCGCAAGCCGCTGGACCCCTCCGGCATCCGCATCGGCACGCCGGCCCTCACCACGCGCGGCATGGGCCCCGACGAAATGCAGCAAATCGGCGGCTGGATGCTCGCGATCCTCCGCGCGCCGGAAGACGTCAAGCTCGCCGAGCGCATCCGCGGCGACGTGCGGCAATTGTGCGAAGAATTCCCGGTGCCCGCGGCTGCCGAGTAGTAGGCACACTCCGTGTGCCGTCCGGGTAGAACGGAATTCATTCCGTTCGTCACGCGGTTGCTCAGGCGACAACGAACGGAATGAATTCCGTTCTACGGCACACGGAGTGTGCCTACTACGTCATCCCCCAAATCCACTGTACCGCCGCAGCCCCATGCGCCACGCTACGCGGCACGCGATCATGAAGAACACCACCCAGCCGGCTTGCCACAGCAGGCCGGAGATGAGTGCCTCGCCTTGCACCTTGCCGAGAAATACCGCCGCGGGGAAGTACGCCAGGTACTTCAGCGGCACGAACTCGACGATCGATCGCCACGGCTCCGGCAGCATGTCCAGCGGGAACATGTGGCCGGAGAAGAAGAACGTGAACAGCATATACACGAACAGCAGCGAGCTGATCTCCAACCACCAGAAGCCGATCATGCCGATGGCCGCTTCGAGAAAGAAGCCCAACAGAAACGCCATCACCAGCGACGCCAGGAAAGCCGCCCACGTGGTCGCGTCCGGCAGGCGAACGAAGTAGTCGCGGCAGAGGAAGAACACCAGAGCGAACGGCACGGCCGCCACCAGGTAATACACCAGCTTGTGGGCCGCCCGGCTGATGAGCAGAAAGCCGATCATATCGACCGGCTGGATGAGGTACTTCTTGATCTCGCCGTCGCGAATCTGCCGGGCAATGCCGCTGGACAGGCCCGGCATGCTGGAAAACGCCCGCGAGATCATCGTCAGCAGGTAATAGGCGACGAAGTCCTGGTAGGCATATCCGGCCAGCGTTTCGCGGTGAGTGGCGTCGAAGATGGCCCCCCACAGAAAAATCTGCGTGACGATCGGCAAAAACCGCATCAGCGTGCCCAGCGCGAAATCGGCCCGGTAGACCAAGCGTTCCTCGACGCAGATGCGGAGAATGGTCCACCACGTCAGCGCGCGGGAGGCGAGGGTGGGTGCCAGACGAACGACATCGGTGGACATGGGGGGCGTTTCGCCTGGTCATTTTGCGGGTTGGTCGGTCCCGGCATCGAACTCGGTGAGCAGCAGGCCCAACCGCACGGTCTCGGTAGGCGTCGGCCGCACGGTCAGCGGACAAAGCCGGTCGTAGTCGCTCCGCAGGAGCAGCGTAATCAGCCGCGTCCCATCGGTGTGTAAGAACTGCTTTTCCCAAGCGCGGAACAGCCCACCGGCCTCGTCGGGGGTGAGGCCGTAGTCCGTGAGCATGCGCAGAAAGGCATCCGTCGCCGCCGTTCCGTCGATCGGGGTGACCTCGGCGATCCCGGCGTTGCCCGATCTTGCGGCAAAGTCGAAGCGGCGCGCGGTGACTCGGTCGCCCTTGACGCGCAAAAAGAAACCCTGCCGACTCGGTTGTTCGCGAGTGGATCCACGAGGCGCAGTCTCGCGGGTGGGGTCGGTACGCCACACTTCGGGCTCTTCCTCGCCCGGCCCAAACATTTTGCACTCGCACCACGAGACCTGGCGGCCATCGTAGCCAAAGCGGAGCGGCGCTTTGGCCAGCGTGGGGCCGTCATAGTACAAGAACCGCTCCGCCTCGCCCTGGCTGCTGATCCAGCTCGAGGGGACTTGCCGGAGCGTCCCCCACCAGGCGAATCGACTGTCGTCATCCAGCTCGGGCAACGTCATCCACGGCAACTGCTGGGGCGAGACGATAAGGCTTTGCCAACGCAGGCCGACACCGACGAGGCCGTTGCGCGAGGCGGTCCAGCCGCCCGTGCTTCCCTGTATGCGATAGGACGGCCGCAACCACGGAAACCCCTCCGCGATCCGCGTCAACTGGGGCGCGCCGGGCCGGTCGAAAACTGTCAAATCGGGGTCGGGATTGTCCTCCCCGACGTCCTCAACCTGCACCGTGAAGTCATCGGGACGTGGATACGCAAACCAGGGCCGGCCTCGGTTGACCATCACCTCCAAATCGACTGCCAGCGGCCGGTCGCTCGTGATGTGAACGACGGGCTTGGTGATGACCATGATCCCATTCACACGGTCGCCGAACGACGCGACTGAGTTACAGGTGCGGTGCACAAAGCCTGGAATCTCGTCGATGACCGACTTCGCCAGCCTCAGTTCGCCGCCGTCGTCGAGCCAGACGCCCCACTCGGCCACGCGCAGCCGGTAGTCCTCCGGGGGCCAAGCGACCAGCGCACGCGCGGCGGCCACTCGCTCGTCGCTCGTCTCGCCATTCAACATCATCCTCTCGATTTCTTGCCGCACCTCTGGCGCTACGGCGATTTCTCGGTCTTCGATGTGCTCATTCGCATATCTGGTTCTGCCAGGAAATCGTAAGTCGCCAATCTGCCCAATGAGATCATGGATACGGATGGGGGGATCGCTAACCATCGTCGCTTCCCGACCCCATAGGCCGCCCGGCAGTGGAATCTCGTATGCCGGGCGATGGATGATCCCCACGCAGTCTGCGGCCGCCGCACGCACTTCCGGGACGCGGTCATTCAGCAGAGGCAGCATCAGATCCACATCCTCCAACTGTCGAAACAGCGACAGAATGCGCATCGCGATTGTTCGCACCTCGGGCCGATTGCGCTCCGTGACCACCTGACGGAGCAGACCGCGAATCTTGTCGGGATAGAGTTCCACGAGCAGCTTGACGCAGGCCACGCGGTGCGTCGTTTTGGGAAGGCTCGTCATCCCAATCCGTAGCACTTCGAGCTGTTCTGGCTGCTCCAATGGCTCCGGGCAGCCGAGTGGATTGGGATTGAGCAAATCCTCGTGCGAATCGGAATCAGCGATGGTTGCCGCATACTCGATCGCAATGACCGCCCAGCGCTCGGCGATGCCCTTCTTTCGCTGCCATTCCAGCTCGCCCTTGATGTACAGGCCGACGGCACAGAGCGTAACAAGCAGAAATAGCCCGCGCAGGCTGAACTGCCACCATTGCCGCCGGCGCCGTGGTTGGTTGGAACGATCTGCATCCGCCGAGTCGGTCATAAAGGCCTCCTGAGCCCGGCCGTCAGTCTAATGCAAGAGCGACTCGCCGCAGAAGATGTCTGCACGAGACGGCCAAGTCACTCCAACGCTGTGAGCAATGCCTGGCATGTGTTTGACGCTGCATTAGCCCCAAAGGGGCGCGACTCGACAGCCCAGGCCGAAGGCCTGGGTAAGGGT
>JBGQHD010000665.1:0-3790 GCA_041497795.1 Planctomycetia bacterium | reverse complement strand
GTCGTACTTCGACTGCAACAACCCGCCCGACCGGCAGCACAACGAAGCCAATACTCGCGAGAAGCTGGCGAAATACGATCCAGACCTCTTCGCGCTCATCGACGAGACGTTCAAGAGCACGCCCTGGCGGTACGTGCGGTACGATCAGCGGAAGAAGAAGTAAGTGAGCGTGGCATCGGCTTCCAGCCGATGCGGACGCACGGGCAGGATGCCCGTGCCACGGCGAGCAAGCCGGTGGAGCGGGTCACCGTGATTGCGGGTCCTCCTCCCGGCGGCTCGTTAAGGAAACCCAAACATGCAGTCGCGTGCGAAGGTCCTGACCTACGCGGCGATCCTCGTCGTGTCGGTCGCCGCCTGCGTAGCAGCCCGGCTGCTGCGGAGCAGCCGGGCTGCTGTGGCGTTTCCGATAGACTCTTAGCTTAGAGCACCTCGGTCACGCCCGGCACAGCCACCTTGGGCGTGGGGGGCGTGGTTTCCCAAGTGAAGCCTTCCTCCGGGCCAAGCCGCAGTGTCGACTCCAGGGCCTTCTTCATTGTGATCGGCTTGCCCGAATAGGTGCACATGCGGCCGAGGATGGCGGTCATCGAGCTCATAGCGCCCTTCATGCCTTCGTTGAGCGGATCGCCCTTGCGAATGCTGGCGATCAAGTCGGCATGCTCCACTTGATACGGATCGGGCCGCGGGCCGCGGTAGCGCCATTCCTCCACGCCCTTGCTGGCCGGGATGTAGGCGTCGGTGATCTCGCACTTTCCCTTGGTCCCCTGGCAATGTTCCGAGACGCTGTCCCAGCAGCCGGGGATGTGGCGGCAGAAGCTGAACATCCGCGAACCGTCTTCGTACTCGAACTCCACCGCGTGGTGGTCGAAGATTTCGCCGGCGTCCCGCTCGGTGCGCACTTGGCGGCCGCCCATGCCCTGGGCCGCGATGGGATACTTGTCGCCTTTGACCCAGTTGCACACGTCCAGGTTGTGGATGTGCTGCTCGCAGATGTGGTCGCCGGAGAGCCAGGTGAAGTAATACCAGTTATCGACCTGGTATTGCATGTCCGTCACGATGCCGGGACGCTTGTCGGAGCGCTTGCGGTCCATCCAGACCCCGCCGCCGTTCCAGTAGCAGCGGAGCGTGTGGATGTCGCCGATCGCGCCGTCGTGCAGCCGCTTGATCGTCTCGATGTAGCTTGCCTGGTGATGACGCTGCAGGCCGACGCCGACGGCGAGCTTCTTGTCCTTCGCGAGTTTCGTGGCCTCGAGCACCTTGTGGACGCCCGGCGCATCCACCGCCACGGGCTTCTCCATGAAGACGTGCTTGCCGGCCGCTACGGCGGCGGCGAAGTGCAGCGGCCGGAAGCCGGGCGGCGTGGCCAGAATCACCAGGTCCACGTCGGTGGCCAGCACCTTCTTGTAGGCGTCGAGGCCGACGAACTGGCGGTCCTTGGGGACATCGAAGCGGTCGGCGGCGATGTTCTTCTTGGCCAGGTCGCGCTTGATCGCCTGCACGCTGCCGTCCAGGCGGAACGGGAACGCATCGCCCACGGCGACGACCTTCACCGGTTCCTTGGTTGAGAGCAGGTCGATGACCGCCCCGCTGCCACGGCCGCCGCAGCCGATCAGACCGACCTTGATCGTGCCGTCCCCCTGGGCATGGACGTTGCTCGGCACCGCCAGGCTGGCGGCCAGCGAACCGCCCACCACGGCCACCGTGGACGAGCGGATGAAATCGCGGCGAGAGGTCTCGGTGGCGGGCGCGGGCTGCGGGTTGCTCGTTTCGTGGTTCATGCGGATTCCCTTTCTGGAGCAAGATGGCGGTGGGTGAATGGGGGTTGGCGACGGTCGGCGGCGTCAGGTGTCAGTCGTTGATTGTCAGTTGTCGGTCGTCAGTCGTTGATTGTCAGCGTTTGGTTGTCGGTAACACGTCCGGGGGCAAATGACCCATGGCGACTGACAACTGACCACTGACAACAGGCTACTTTTGAATCTGTTCGTGCTTATCCGGGCCGTAGAGCTTTTTCTCATCCTCAGTCGGCTCTCGCAGCGGCCGGATCACGCGAAAGCCGACGAAGATTGCGTCGGTGAAATACCACTGGCTCTGGGGCAACTGTGGGTCTTGGAGCTTCCAATCTTCGTTGGAGCCGCGGCGGGCGGCGCTGCGGAGCATCGCCGGCTCGTCGGCCCAAGAGCCGCCCCGCGCCCCGCGCGGATACTCCGACTTGGGCGGATTGAACGGGCTGGCCGACGTCTTGCCCGACAGTGACTCGTAGAACTTGCCCGTGTCGTGGGCGTCCAGCACCCATTCGGCGACGTTGCCGTGCATATCGTACAGGCCCCACGGATTGGGCTTCTTTTGGCCGACTTTCTGGTACTTGTTGCGGCTGTTTTCGGCCGACCAGGCGTAGTCGCCGAGCTTCGAAGCGTCGTCGCCAAAGCTGTAGGCGGTCGTGGTGCCGGCCCGGCAGGCGTACTCCCATTCGGCCTCGGTCGGCAGGCGGTAATACCGGCCGGTCTTGGCCGTGAGCCATTCGCAGTATCTCTTGGCCGCCAACTGGGTCATGCAGATGGCCGGGAAGCCCTCTTTGCCCATGCGGAACGTCATGTCGGTGTAGGGCGCCGTGGGCCGAGTGACCGCATCGGCGAACTTGTCCAGCTCGGTCGCCTTGTCTCCCGTGACCTCGCGGCGCTTGATATCGAGCTTGAACGACCAGATCTCGTACTCGTCCCAGCGGACCTCGTGCTTGCCCATCCAGAAGGGCTCGATGGTCACCTCGTGCTGCGGGCCTTCGTCGCGCCCTCGGCCCTTCTCACCGCTGGCACTGCCCATGCGGAACTTGCCGCCGGGGATGGGTGCCATGTCGTAGGTCGCCCGCGTGCCGGAGATAACCTCCGTGTAGGGCTTCATCTCCTTCTCGGTCTTGGCCGCGGCATTGGGCACTTCGAGAACCAGCCGCTTCGCGGCCGCCTTGAGCGATGCATCAGGTTCCACGGCCGGCGCCGCTGGCCTCACGACGAGCACCAGGAGCAGGCACACTAGCCCGACGCGCAAGCGAGGGAGAGTTGTCGATCTACCCTCGCTTGACGTCGATCCACCCTCGCTTGCGCGTCGGGCTAGTGTCGGCAGCGCTTGCCAGCCGTGTTGTCGCAGGTCTAGGCTATTCATAGCGGTTCGTCCGCAATACCCGATGAGGATACGACCGATGGCAGGCTCGTGGAACGCTTTACTGTCGCTGGCGATTGTCGCCGCGCCCCCCGCGAAGGTCGAGTCTAAACCGGCAGTTTTGGAGCGTCACGAGTACGCCCAAATCCAAATGGGCGCGTCATTTAAAATGATATTCTACGCGCCCGACGAGCGGACCGCAAACCTTGCCGCCAAGGCCGCCTACGACCGGGTCCGCCAGCTCAATGACGTGCTTAGCGATTATGACGAAAAGAGCGAGCTTTCGCGGCTCTCCGACACCGCCGGCAGCGGCCGGGCCGTGGCGGTGAGCGACGATCTGTGGCGCGTGCTGGTCCGTTCGCTGGAGGTGTCCCGCGACACCGAGGGCGCCTTCGATATCTCCGTCGGCCCGCTGGTGCGGCTGTGGCGGCAGTCGCGCGTGGTGAAGATGCTCCCCTCGCCCGAGCGCCTGGAGGCGGCCAGGAAGGCCGTCGGCTACGAAGCGATCCGCCTCGATGGGACGCACCACACGGTGACGCTGGTCCGGCCGGGCATGCGGCTCGACGTGGGGGGTATTGGCGCCGGCTTTGCCGCCGACGAGGCGCTCGCCGTCTTGAAGAAGCACGGCATCACCCGCGCGCTG
>JBGQHD010000664.1:0-3790 GCA_041497795.1 Planctomycetia bacterium | reverse complement strand
GTCACGTTGCCCACCTTCGCCGTGACCACCACCCCCTGGTGCTTGTTGGCCGTATCGGCCGTGAACAGCCCGTCGGCGGTGACTTTCCCACCACCCGTCACAGCGAACTCCGCCGGCGATTCCTTGAGGAACTGCCCGGCGGCGTTGTACAGCCGCACGCGGAGCTGCTGCGTCTTGCCCGGCTCCAGCACCCCTTCGCAGGGGACGACTTGCACCAGGGCCGGCGCACCCGCCGGCTTCGGCTCAATCAATGCGCCGGCCGGAGCCGCCGGGCCGATCTTCGGCACCTTGGTTTCGTCTCCCAGGCAGTACAAGCACTCGGTCGTGGGCAGGTAAATCCGCCCGTGCGAAGCAATCGCCGAGCCGTAGCACTCGGTATCCTTCTGCCGTTCATCGAAGCCGGCATCCTTGAGCCGTAGGAAGTTCAGCCGACCCTGCTTGACCGGCGCGACTCCCTTGTCCGTGGGCTTGAGGACGTGCCAGCGGGCGTCCATGGTGGCGATGTAGATCTTGCCGTCGGCGTAGAGCGGACTGGCCCGCATCTGCGCGCCCAAGGCATAGTTCTCTTTGCGTGGCGCGCCGGGCACAGCGCCGATCTGCTTGCCGGTCTTGGCGTCGAAGATCCACAGCTTGGCCCGATCGTCGAAAATGTACAGCCGGCCGTCGATCAGCAGCGGCGAGCTGCGATTGACGACGATCTCCTTGACCAGCCACTGTTCACCTTTCTCGGTGATGTCGTTGCCCGGCGGCCCTTTGAGCGCACCGTTGATCGCAGCCACGCTGCCCGTGGTGACACCGTCGCGGTTTTCGTCCGACTGGGCCATGTAGACCGTGTCTCCCTCGATCAGCGGCGACACGTTGAGGCCGGAAAACGGGGACATCTGATATTTCCAGATCTGCCTGCCCGTGCGAGGCTGCAAGGCCCACACGCCGCCGTCGCCCGAGCCAAACACCATGGCCATCTGGCCGCCCATCGCCTTGATGCTGGGCGTGCTGTAGTTCGTGTCGTACGGCAAGGGCCGCGTGCCGGCAAACCAGATCATTTCGCCGGTGTTCTTGTCGAAAGCCATACAGCGGTGCGTCGGCCGGGCCATGTCGCCCCAGCCGATGACGATCGAGCTGACGATCACCAGGTTCTCGAACACCACCGGCGTGTTGGTCCGCCCGCCGTAGGTGGAAAGCAGGCCGAACTCCTCGTGCAGCGAGTGCTTCCAACGGACTTTGCCCGTCTTGCCGTCCAGGCACTGGAACAGGCCGCACACGCCCAAGGCGTAGATACTGCCAGTCTCCGGGTCGCCGGCCACATTCGACCAGGCGGTGCGCTCCGACGGCACGTCCGAGAGGTACACGTTGAAGCGGTGCTCCCAGATCGTCTCGCCAGTGGCGGCGTCCAGGCAATACACCTTCTCTCCCTCGCGGGGCGTCGCCGGCTCCGACGGGGCCAGCGCGTACAGCTTGCCGTTCATCACGATCGGCGTAGACCGGGTGCCCATGTCGGGCCGCTTCCAGAGCACGTTCTTGCCGGTCTTGGGATCGAAGCTGTCGATCAGCCCGACCTCGCGCGAGATGCCGTCTTGCTCCGGCCCCCGCCAGTTGGGCCAATCCATGGGGTCGGACTTGGATCCGGATGCTTTGGAGGTCTGGCCGTTAGCCGAAGCCTGGATACCGGCTTTGCCGCTCTGACCGTTCTCAGCCACAGGCGTATCGTCACCGGCCTCGCGGAGTGTCTTGCCGGCCTTCGGGTCGTTGGACTGGCCCTCGTTGGTCTTTGCAACGCTCGTCTTGGTCCCTTGCGTTCTGCCGTCTGCCGTTTTGGCGTCAGGGCCAGCCGAGCAGCTTGCCAGCGCGACGACGAGGCTTGCAGACAGCGGAAAGCAGCCGAACAAGGTGTTCCAAAGCACGAAGGAGAATCGCTTCATGGCATGAGACGCTAGAGATTGGCCGGCCACGGCCGGAAGGCGGGACACAACGCGCGGTAGGTGTTGTAGGATACGCCGAGCCTAAAGCCAGGGCAAGGACCGCGAGTGATTCTGCCCGCCGCAGATGAGCTCCTATGAATTCCCCGCGGGCTTGACGGTCTCCGCGCCGTCCGCCCATACTCAAAAACCACCGCCGCGCAGCCCCTGTGCGACGGAGGGCTCAAGGGCGACGGGCCAGTTAGCGCCGGGGGTGGACCGACAGCGAATCGCCGAAGTGGCGGAATGGCAGACGCGCTGGACTCAAAATCCAGTGCCCGCAAGGGCGTGAGGGTTCGACTCCCTCCTTCGGCACCTTTACTGCACAAGGACTTGCGGCAAGGTGCCGCAAGTCGTTTGTCCGCGAGCAAGCCGTTCTGGGGACATTTTGGGGACAACGTTGGCGTAGCGTTGCGATTGCGTCGCTGGTCTTCTCCGCACCCCATCGGAGAATTCCGGCATGGCATCTCTCGAAAAGCGCGGCGATCAATTCCGCATCGTCTTCCGCTTCGCTGGCCAACGCCTGAGCCGATCGCTCAAGACGACGAGCGAGAAGGCGGCCGTCGCCTGCGTCGCGCGTCTTGAGGACAACCTGCGTCGGGCCGAACTGGGCCTCCTGACGGTGCCCGATGATGCCGACGTCGTCTCGTTCCTGCTCTCCGACGGTCGGTCGAACGGCAAGCCTAAACTTCCCGCGATTCGTTCGCTCAAGCAGTTGTGCGAGGGCTACGTCGAAAGCCTTCCAGCGGGCGCCATCGAAGAGAGCACGCTGGAAGGGATGGAGATCCAGATGCGGCACCTGCGACGCATCCTTGGGGACGACTTTGCAATTCGGTCGCTGGAACTCGCCGATCTCCACCGTTATGTCGATCAGCGGTCGAGGGAGAAGGGCCGCCGCGGCAGAACGGTCTCGGCCGTGACGATCAAGAAAGACCTGACGGCGTTCAGCACCCTCTGGACGTGGGCGAGACACATGGGCGCCGTCGAGAAGCCGTTTCCGAAGCGCGGACTCAAGTTCCCAAAAACCACCGAGAAGCCGGCATTCCAAACGATACAGGAAATCGAGCGGAAGATCGCTCGGGGTGGGCTGACAGAGGCGGAAGAAGCGGACCTCTGGGACTTTGTCTTTCTGACGCTTCCCGATATCGCAGAGCTCCTGACGTACGTCGCGAGAACCGCAAGGCACCCCTTCATTTATCCGATGTTCGTGTTCGCCGCGCATACCGGCGCCAGGCGGAGCGAAATGATGCGGTCTCGGATCGATGACATCGACCTCGCCACAGGAACAGTCATCATCCACGAGAAGAAACGGGCGCGCGGCAAGCTCACGACGCGACGTGTGCCGCTGTCGCCGATGCTGTCCAATGTTCTCGGTCAGTGGCTGTCCAGGCATCCTGGCGGCAGCTACACCTTCTGTCTCGAAGCGGACGTGCCGCGAAGCAGGACGAAGAAGCCCGAGGTCGCGCCGATCAGGCGCGACTAGGCGAACGACCACTTCAAGCGCACGCTCGCCAAGTCCAAGTGGGAGAAGCTCCGCGGCTGGCACGTCCTCCGGCACTCGTTCGCAAGCAACTGTGCCGCCAAAGGGCTCGACCAGCGGATCATCGACGAGTGGATGGGGCATCAGACCGAGGAAATGCGGCGGCGGTACCGGCACCTGTTTCCCGACCAACAGCGGCAGGCGATCCAAACGGTGTTCGGAGAGGGGCCGACCCCAGCGGTGGTGGCCGGAGCCGCTGAGGATGCCGAGCCACAGCCCCAATAGACGAGTCAGGAAGCTCTTGGCTTACGGACGTTGAGGGTGACGTCGTGGAACTCTGGTACGGACAGGGCTG
>JBGQHD010000663.1:0-3792 GCA_041497795.1 Planctomycetia bacterium | reverse complement strand
TGCGCGATCGTGCCGCGGTCAGCGTCAATCGCTGCTCCACGCATCTTCACCAGCGTCTCGGGGATGTCCAGGCCGCCGATCTCTTTCATCACCTGCATCATCGGCGGCAGGGTGTGGGCCATGTTCTGGAGGAAGTTGGCCGTGTTGCTTTGGCCGTTGGCCAGGCCGTTTTCCCAGACGACCACCTTGTCGAACTTGATGTTGCTGATCGCCTTGGCCGCCGTGTCGGCCATGGTGTCCAGGTGCTCGAGCATCAGCAGTTGGAAGGCCTCGTGGGCGCCGCCGCAGGCCTCGATGATCGCCTTGAGGCCCTGGCCCTTCTTGGCCAGGATTTCGTACTGGCCGCGGGCTTCGGCTTCCAGCTTGACGAAGATGGCCTTGGCTTCGCCCTCGGCCTCGATGCGGCGCTTGTCGGCGTTGGCTTCGGCATCCACCACCATGCGGGCTTTTTCGGCCTTGGCGGGGGCTTCGAGCTGGGCCCGCCGCTCGGCCTCGATGCGGTGCGCCTCGGCCAGCGCGGCCTTGGCCATGGCCAGGTTCTGGGCCTCCAGCACGGCGGCCTCGGCCTGCCGCTTGCTCGTTTCGCCGCGGCGGAAGGCCTCGGCCTCCTTGACGGCCAGCTCGGCCTTGCTGCCGGCCACCGCGGCTTTGGCCAGGTTTTCCCCTTCGATGGCCTTGGCGTCGGCGTCGGCGATCTGGATCCGCATCTGCCGCTGGGCGTTCTTGACCGAGGCCTCGCGCTCGAAGGCGGCGGTCTGCTCGCCAATCTGCTGCTCCTTGTCCAGCTCGGCCAGGCGGATGGCCTGCTCGCGAGCGGCCGACCGGGTGCCGATGTCGCGGTCCTTGGTGGCGTTGGCCACCTGCACGGCCTTCTCGCGGTCGGCGCTGGCCACGCCAATGGCCCCGTGCCTCATCTGCTCGGCCACGTCGATCTCGGCCTGCTGAATGGCCTGGCTGGCGGCCTTGCGGCCGATGGCGTCGATGTAGCCCGACTCGTCGGTGATGTCGGTGATGTTGACGTTGATCAGCACCAGGCCGATCTTCCGCAGCTCCGGCTCCAGCGACGACTGGATGTGATTGAGGAACATGTCGCGGCTCTTGTTGATCTCGTCGATGGCCATCGAGGCGATCACCTGCCGCAACTGGCCGAAGATGATCTCCTCGGCCTGCTGCTTGATCTGCACCACGTTCTGGCCGAGCAAGCGGATGGCCGCGTTCTGCATCTGCTCCGGCGTGGTGCCCACCGCCACGGTGAACACGCTGGGCACGTTGACGCGGATGTTTTCGCTGGAGAGCGCGCCGCGGAGCGGCACTTCGATCTGGATCGGCTCCAGGCTGAGGTAGGCGTAGTCTTGGATCAGCGGCCAGACCAGTGCGGCGCCGCCGTGAATGCACTTGGCCGCACTTCCTTTCCCGGTCTTTCCGTAGATCACCAGCACCCGGTTGCTCGGGCAGCGGCGGTAATACTTGGCGGCCAGGATCACCACGCTGATGAAGAAGAACACGGCCAGGATCACGGTTGCCAGAACGTAGGGGTTTTTCCCCAACGATTCCAAATCCAAGGCAAGCAGCAGTGCGTTCATGTCTGGCCCTTTCGCGCCGGTGGTGAGAGCGGTAGATCAGCCCCGGTAGATCCGCCTGTCGCGGATTGGTGAATAATTCGGATTACGCCGGCCTTGCGGACAGACCCCAAGGGATCGAATCAACCCTAGCACGCGGTTCTCTGCATCCGCGCCAGACCGCGCCGCGGCGTCTTACGCTCCGACCGCTTCCGCCACGGGCTCGACTTCGAGCGTTTCGCGGTCGAGCACGCCGGTCACCACGACCCGGTTGCCGGTCGGAATCGCCTCGCGGGAGGTCATGGCCTGAAACTCCATGCTGCGGCCCTGCACGCTGACGGTGACTTTGCCCGCCCCGGCTCGATTCGCGGGAACGCGCAGATACACGGAGCCAGTCCGCCCCACGGCCGACTTGATGTGTACGGTGCCGTCGGCCTGCAAACGGTGCAGACCTTGCAGCGTCCAATGGACCACGAACATGGCGGCCGCGCCGCTGGCAACGGCCACCAGCAAGGTCTGCGCACGCGGCCATTCGACTTCCTCCCCGGCCAAGCCCGCCAGTCCGAAGAACGCCAGCGCCGCCACGACCGTGCGGAAGGTAATCACGCCGAACAGCCAATTGGAACTGACGTGGTCGGCTTGCGCGTCGTGGCCGGTGTGCGCGTCGGCATCTCCCATGCCGGCATCGTGACCCAAGTCGAAGTGCACGTCCCCGCCGCCCAGGTCGCCGTGCCCGTGGCCCAAGCCCAGCAGGGTCATCACGAACTGGCAGACCAGGATCGTGCCCCCGATGGCCGCGCAGATGGCATAGACCATGACCATGTTGCATCCTCCCGCTGGCCGATGTCCGCCGCCTAGTGACGATTCGCCCAGAAACGGCGAACCTTGGTGGAAATCCGCTTGACGCATCGGCCGCGGCCGACCTCTACGAAGTGTAGGCCGGCAACGCCGTTATGATCCGGCACGCAGCTGCGGATGTCAAACGGTCGCCACTGGGCCCGCGCCTGGAAAGGCGGCAAATCCGTCGCGGATATAACGCGCGGCTACGGCGCACCGCCGGCGATTGCCTCCTGACGGATTTCATCCAGGAGCCGGCGCGTGCCGTGTGCCTCGCACCAGCGATGCACGTACGGCCAGTCAATGTGCTGCTCTTGGACGGCGATGACGTCCCGAATATCGTCGCGGTCCTTCCCCCGATTGGCATGTCCACACCAACGCAGCTTCGTCACGATGAGGTCCTCGACGGTGGGCAGCCAGATCTTGCTGCCAAGCGTGGAAACGGCGTGGCGGCGGCGAAAGCGCTCCTGATCGTGCGCGTCTTCGCTCAGCAGGAAGAGCTCGATCTTGAAGGGCGAATCGCGCAGCTCCAGCGCGTAGCGTGTCGTCGCGGTGACCGTTTCAAAGGCGATCTGGCGGTCGAGTTGAAAGTCCGGGCCAAGGCGCTCAACGAGTTCGGCGATACGCCGCTGGCCCAGTTCCACAACGAAGTCCGCGTCTCGCGTCGAACGGGGAATGCCGTAGTGGTTGGCAGCAAACGAGCCGACCAGCATGTACTGAATCTGTAGGGCCTCCAATGCCTCCACGACCGCCAGTGCGGCCTCCTTGCCTGTCATGACACTTCTCCGGCCGGTCGATAGATGCCGCGCTCCTCGAACTTGCGCCGCAACGCAAGCCGCTCGGCCAGAATGCGGCGCACCTCGGCCTCATCCGCCTGAGGATGTTGCTCACGAATCCCGTCCATCGTGATTTCACAGGCGTATTCGAACAGCTCCGGCCCGGCGACGAACTTCTCGTCCGCCGTCATGGCGCGGGCTCGCCGCACGCGCTCTCGGTATATCTCATCGACCAGTTGCCGGCTTGGCTCCATCGGCATCGCCTCACTCGCTTGCGCGTCGGGCTAGTGTGACGACTCGGCGAGTCGCCATCGCAACGCCGCCACGCCTCATTTCTCCATAATATGCTCCGTCACCTTCAACCCCGTATGCCGGCCCGGCACATCGACGTGGGCGAACAGCTCGTCGCCCGGCTGCACCAGGGTGCTGTGCCGCACTTTACCGTCGGCGCCCATGATGCGGACGTGCCAGTCGTTCTGCAGGAAGGTGTTGATGTAGACGCAGTTCTGGTCTTCGGCGGCGATCTTTTCGCCGCTGGGGGTAACTTCCAGGGCCGCGAACTGGGCCGCTTCGATCAACTTGCGGACTTCGTCGGGGACCTGGTCGAGCGACACGCTGCA
>JBGQHD010000662.1:0-3803 GCA_041497795.1 Planctomycetia bacterium | reverse complement strand
CCACGGCGATTACGATGACAGGATCTACGTAAACCGAGAAGCCCTGCAAGAAGCCCGGCTTCTCCAAGAAGCCGGGCTTCTAGAGCGATTTGCCGATCTCCAGCATCTCCTCCGCATCCAGCACCTGGTCGTTGGCCTCGAACAGCCGGCGGATGGCCGCTTTGTGGATCTTCATCTTCGTGCCGCCGACGCCGAGTGCTCCGTAGCAGAGCTGGCCATCGCGCTGCACAGCCTTGTCGCGGGCGTCTACGCCCTCGATGCCCAGCGGCGGCACGGCATTGAGGTCGATGGCCACTTTCAGCGTCTTGGACGCCCGGCGAACCTCGGCCGGCAGCAGGCACGCACCGGGAGCGCCGGCGGCGATGACCACCTGGGCGCTATTGAGCGCCAGCGCCACGTCGGCCGGCGACGCAGTCGCGTGAGGCGACAGCCGCGCGCCGGGCACCACTTCGGCAATCGACTCGCACACCTCCTTGGCCTTCTCCGGCCGCCGCGAGCCGACCCGCACCGCCGCCCCCGCGCGGGCCAGCAGTCGCACCACGCGCTGCCCGACCGGCCCGGTGGCCCCCAGCACGGTGGCCGTTGTTTCCGTCGGATTGAGGTGCTTCAGCACGGCCAACACGGCCGCCGCGGCCGTGGTGTTGGCCCCGTTGGCGTCTATCATCACCGACACGCGCATCGGCCCGAAGAACGTCCGCTTCACCGCCTCCAGCAGCGCCTCGCCGGCCGCCACGTCGGAGCCGCCGATGAAGATGGCCGTATTCCTCAGCTCATCCGGCCCGCGCGTGAAGATCGCGCCGTAGACCAGATCGCGCACGCACTCCGGCGACACACCCGCGTGACGAAACAGGTGCTCGACCCCGGCATCGACCGCCACGACGGAGTCGAAGACGCTCGGCTGCGGATCGGTATCGAGCTGGATGAGGATGCGAGGCTTGGTCATGGGACGCACTGGATGAGGTTACAAGTCGCCGGGTTGCAGCCCGGTGTGTCGTGCAATCCTAGCCAGCATTCGCGGGCCGATCTCTTCGCCGTCGTGAAAAGCAAACACGTAGTCCACCCAGCCTGCTCGCTCGAGCACCCGATGCGAGCCGCGGGAGTGGCGCTTGACCGTCCAACCGATGCGCAACAACGCCGCGAGCACGCGCCTCGCTTTGGTCGCAGGCCAACGGCTCATGAGCCCACCGCAAAGACCTGATCCAACTCCGGAATGCGCTCACCGTGTTCCAATCGATCGGCGAGCACGCGCAAGGCCAGGACACGGACACGCTCGATGGCTTCCACGCGGGTTTTCCCGTAAACCATCACGCCGGGCAGGTCGGGAATCTCGGCGATCCAGCGACCATCTTCTTCACGGCCCATCTTGATGTTCAGCCGCATGGCAGTTCTCCGCCTCCCCTCACTCTACGCAACATTACCCTGTTCCACCACAACGGCTGTTCCGTAGGCCAGCACTTCCGTCACGCCGGCGGCGACTTCGTTGGCATCGTACCTCACGCCAATGATCGCGTTGGCCCCGATCTCGCCGGCGTGCTCGACCATCAGGGCGAAGGCATCAGCCCGCGCCTTCTCGCACAATTGCGTGTAGATCGTAATGTTGCCACCGAACAGCGTCTGCACCGCGGCGCCGATGTTGCCCACGATGCTGCGCGAGCGGACTACGATCCCGCGGACCAGGCCCAAGCTCCGCACGACGCGGCAACCGGGCAGCTCGAAGGCCGTGGTGACGAGCCTTGGATCGACGACTGGCATACCGTGTCCTCCACAAGAGTGATCCTCTCGCTCCGCGACATGAACGGCCGGCGAGTCGGACTGCAACTCGCGGAGCGAGTTGCCCACACTACTTGGCCGGTTTCTCGCCCGGCGCCGCCACGATCCTTACGTTCGTGGATAAATACAGCGGCAGGTCCGCTTCCTCGAACTGCGCCTCGCCGAAAAGCGCCGCGAAGCCTTTCTCGGGCACGGCCAGGCGGTAGCGGTAGGCCCCGTCTTCCTGCTTCGTCGCTTGCGACTTCCACTCCGCCGGTCGGAAGTCGCGCGTGGCCGAGCTGCTGGTCCAGGCCAGCACTTTCTTGGGCTTCTGGTCGCAGCGGACCGCCAGATCGAGGTGGCCGTCCTTCTGCTCCAGGTCCCAGGTCAGCTTGGGCAGCTTGAGCTCGCCTGTGGCGGCCCGGTGGATGGCGAACACGCCCCCCATCACGCGGCTCAAGTCCTTGAGTCCGTGGCCGTTGTTGGGCACGTAGGTCACGTACTTGTCCCCCTGCAGGCCGTCCCAGTAGAGGTTCAGTGCGTCCAGCGGCCAGTAGCGGTCGTTCGTTCCCAGCAGCAGCAGCTTGGGCTGCTTCAGCTCGGCGCGATACGTGTAGGGATCGACGATGGCGTTCAGGGCCCGGCCCTCCGGCGTGGCCGCGCGCTGCTGGATGCGGCGGCGGGTGTAGTCTTCGATCTGCTCGGAGAATTTGCCCCAGGTGGCCAACTGGTGCTTCATCTGGTCGGGCATGTTGAGCGTGTCGATGACCATCGGAGCGATGGCCGTGACGCGGGCATCGACCGCGCCGGTGAGCCAGGTGGTCCAGCCGCGCTTCGAGGCCCCGGTGACGGTGAACTGCTTGACGCCCACGTCCCACTCCTTGCGGCAGAACTCCTGCACGGCGTCCATGGCCCGCACGGCGCTCTTGGTCATGGGCAAGAGCAGCGGCCAATCGTCGCCGCCGCCGTCGAGGTATTTCTCGAACGTGTAGGCGATGATCTGGTCCTCGACCATGCCGCCGAACAACGGCTGCTGCGGCACGTGCAACAGCACCGCAATGGGGGTCTTGAGCTGGGCGGCCGCCAGTGCCAGCGTCTGGGCCTCACGCGGCAGGGCCTCCTCGCCGCGGGGGGCGGCGGCCAGCTCGTCGCGCCAACGGCCGCCGGCGATCATCAGCAGGCATTGCGAGCTCTTCAGCTCCGCCGGCTTGATGACAAAGAGCTGGTGCCGCCAGGTGATGTCCTTCCATTTCTGCGAGGTGAGGATCAGCTCGGTGTACGACGCGCCGACCAGCTTGCCTTCGCGGCGCTTGACCCAGCGATAGCTGTCATCGGCCTTGGCCACGTAAGCGTGCAGCGGCGACTTGGCGGTGGCCGCGGTTGTGGCGGCCGTCTTGGCGGCCTCATCGGCGCGCGACGGAGCGGCGACGAGCCAAAGCAACACGAGGGCGGCAGGCAGGAGGAATCGACGGCGGTTCATGGGTCGGTCCGTGCGCGAGGAGGGAAGAGTGGATGCGAACTTGTGCTCGTGCTTCTGATCGCACAGGATTCGAGCGCGAGTACGATTACGAGCACGAGAGAGCTTGAACGTGTCTGACATTCTGACCGGCGTTCACCAAGAGAACAAGCGACATGGGGCCTCGGCCGTGCGGGTGGGTGGAACGCGGTCGGCGGCAGGCAATGATTTGTGAGCCCCCAAGACCGGCTCTGCGGCCGGGCCCGGCGCGACCATCGCCGACGGCGCGGCTGGCGCCAGCCGTGGCCGTGGCATCACTTCGTCCGCATAGATCGGACCCGACGAATACCCGCCGCGGCCGTCGTAGGTGCGGCGCACGCCGATCGGCTGCTCGACCGGCGGCAAATCCCAGGCGAAGGTCAGCGGCGGACCGAAGAGCCAAAGCTCCTCTGGCCCGTAGAGATGCCAGGCATTGCTCTGCCAGCGCGTCCAATCGAGCACAGCCCGCTGCCGCGAGATGGCCTGCCGTTCGCGAGTCTGAGCATCGCGAGAAAACGGCGGCGTGCCCAGCGGCGCTGCCCAATCCAAGCCAAAGGGT
>JBGQHD010000661.1:0-3809 GCA_041497795.1 Planctomycetia bacterium | reverse complement strand
GTCATCTGCCTCGATAACTTCTTCACCAGCCAGAAGACTAACGTCGCGCATTTGCTGGGCCTGCCCAACTTCGAGCTGGTGCGGCACGACGTCACCCAGCCGATCTGGCTGGAGATGGACGAAGTCTACAACCTGGCCTGCCCGGCGGCCCCAGGCCACTACCAATACAACCCCATCAAGACGATGAAGACGTCGGTGCTCGGGGCGATCCACGTGCTGGGCATGGCCAAGCGCTGCCGGGCCAAGGTGCTGCAAGCCTCGACCAGCGAGGTCTACGGCGACCCCGAAGTCCACCCGCAGCGGGAAGACTATCGCGGGGCCGTCAACCCCATCGGCCCGCGGGCCTGCTACGACGAAGGCAAGCGGGCCGCCGAGACGCTGTTCTTCGACTACCGCCGCATGCACCGGGCGAATATCCGCGTCGTCCGCATCTTCAACACCTACGGCCCGCGGATGCACCCCTTCGACGGCCGCGTCGTCTCGAACTTCATTCGACAGGCGCTGGGTGGCGAGGACCTGACGATCTTCGGCGACGGCTCGCAGACGCGGTCGTTCTGCTACCGTGACGATCTGGTCGAGGGCATGATCCGCATGATGAACGGGCCGGACGACTTCCCCGGCCCGGTGAACCTCGGCAACCCCGACGAGTTCACGATCCGCGAGCTGGCCGAGCGGACACTGGAGCTGACCGGCTCGAAATCGAAGCTCGTCTTCGAGCCGCTGCCCCCCGACGACCCGGTCCGTCGCCAACCGGACATTACCTTGGCCCGGCAGCGGCTCGGTTGGGAGCCGAAAACCAAGCTCGGCCAGGGGCTAACCAAGACGATCGACTGGTTCCGCACGATCGACCTGGCCGACTATCGCCCGCCGACGCCGAACTATTGACGGGTCACAGTAGTAGGCACGCTCCGCGTGCCGTCACGGAGACGGCACACGGAGAGCCTGTGATTCTTCGTGGGGCAGACATTCCTGTCTGCCTGACAGGCAGGAATGCCTACCCCACGACGGCACACGGAGTGTGCCTACTACGATGACGGGTCAACGCTGTCGTGACAGTGACCGTCATACCGGCTGAAACGTGCCGGCCACCGCGGATTGCCAGCGGGCAATCCGCGCGATGGCTTGCCGCAACACGTCCAGCAGCTCGGCCTGGTCGATCGGCTTGATCAGGTAGTCGCAGGCGCCGGCTTCGATCGCCTGGTCCGATCCGGTCCCAGGTCGAAAAGGCGGTCAGACAGCGCTTCATGGCGGCCCATCCGCTACCTGAGCGCGAGGCGGCCTAATCGTCATAGTCGATCGTCACGAGGCCGTTGCGGGAGCGGATTTCGACCTCGTACTTGCCGTAGTCCAGCTTCACTTCGGTGCCCCAGCGGTTCACGCGGACCTTGCACAGCGGGCAAGTCGGCACGCACACCTGGACGAACACCAAGCCGGCCGGCTCCTTGCGGCAGGTGTTGGGGTCGCGCACCGCCACCACAATGGGCACCGCGCCGGGGGCCACGTCGTCGCCGTCCTTCACCCGGACGTGCGGATAGAGCGAGACTGGCTCGCTGACGATGCTGCCGTAGGAGAGCTGCCGGTCGAGAGGCGCCGAGGGCAGCGCCGCCGAAGGCATCGGCGAAGGCACCGGCTCCGGCGGCGGCTGAAGTTTCGCGCTCCGCGGCGGCTTGGGCGGTTCGGGCAAGGGTTCTCCGTCGGCGGCCAGCGCCAGACGCGCCAGGCCGGCGGCGGCAAGCAGGGCAAGACAACAAACGCGGAGCTTCATGGCATTCTCCCAGCGAACTCTCGGTTCTCAGCGAATGCTTCGTGCAGCTTCCCTCTCGGATGTGTTTCGCCATGGCCGCGGGGCCGGAATCGGAAACACCCGTTCAATCTTAGCTGCGCCGCCCCGGCCGCCGCTATGGGTTTTGGCGGTTTTTTGGGGCACAATTCCGGCCGGATTCGCGTGATCCCGTGTGGGGAAGACGCCCACGGATTGTTGCTCGGCCCGCTGCGTGATACCGTCTGGCGTAGCCGCCGCGAATCAAGCACGCCGCGCGATCCGCAGGCTGCACCTGCCCCCAAGCCCTGCGCAGCAATCAGCCCACGACTCCACTCACTCCGCAAGCTGGCGTACCATGCCCTCCGACCGCTTCACCCGCCTCCCGCCGCCTTCCGGGGCGGAGGTCGTCACCGCCGCGACGACGCTGGTCTTCACCGAAGGGCCGGCCGTGGATGCGGCGGGGAACGTCTATTTCTCCGACATCCCGGGCAATCGCATCCTCAAGCTGGCCGGCGATGGCGCCGGCGGGAGCGGCACTTGCTCGGTGTTTCGCGAGCCGAGCCATCGCACCAACGGCCAGACCTTCGATCAGCAGGGTCGGCTGTACCATTGCGAAGGGGCCGAGTTCGGTCCCGGTGGCGGACGGCGAGTTACCCGCACCGACTTGAAGACGGGTGCCTACGAAGTGCTTACCGAGCGGTATGAGGGCCAGCGGTACAACTCGCCCAACGATATCTGCGTGGACGGCCGAGGCCGGGTCTATTTCACCGATCCGCGGTACGGCGATCGGTCGGACATGGAGATGACTATCGAAGGCGTGTACCGTATCGATGCCGACGGCTCGGTCACCCGCATCCTGGCCCAGCCGGATGTGCAGCGGCCCAACGGCATCGCCGTCACGCAAGATTGCCGCACGCTGTATGTCGTGGATAGCTGCCCCACGCCGGGCGGCAACCGCAAGATTTGGGCGTTTGAACTCGACTCCGCCGGCCGGCCGGGCAAGGGGCGGCTGGTCTTCGACTTCGCACCCGGCCGCGGCGGCGACGGCATGCGGCTGGACATCGAGGGCAATCTCTACGTCGCCGCCGGCGTCATGACCCCCCGCGGGCCGCACGAAACGGCCGACGTGCCGCCGGGCATCTACGTGATTTCGCCGCGCGGCGAGTTGAAGGGGCGTATCCCCATCGGCGAGGACGTCATCACGAACCTGGCCTTCGGCGGCCGCGACGGCCGCACGCTGTACGTCACGGCCGGGAAGACGCTATTTCGGACGCGAGTCGGCGTGCCGGGCCAAGTCGCCTACCCGAAATGGGAAGGTTGATTCAGATCGACTTCTCCGGTGCGCGACGAGCGTCGCACGTTGGCCATTGAGCGTCATCCGCGTGACGGCGCTCTGGTCTGGCGAGTGGGTGAGCCGGCCTCGCAAGCTGCGATCCATAAATCGCCCCCGTAGAGACGTTTGCGCTCGCAGAGCAAGGCTTCGACAAGTTTCGTCGCCGCTTTGGCACGGATCTCGCTTATTGCAGCCAACGCCAACAGCCCGGCTGATCACAAAAAGACGGTCGCTTGCGGATCGTCGAATAAATCGAACGCGGACTAAACCCCGACTCCCTTTGGCCACCTGCTCTTCGGAGCAGTTTCCATAGGTGCGTTTCCCCTGCGGCGCTCCATGCGCCGCGGGGGAACGCCGTTTTCATGGCGTTGCCGCCGCGACGCGAACACTAGCCCGACGCGCAAGCGAGGGAGTGGCGCGCTGGAACTCCAAGTCGCACGCAGATCTCCCTCGCTTGCGCGTCGGGTTAGTGTTATCAACGTCGCGCAGTCCCTCGCTTGACCGAGCGGAGCCATCGCCGCAAGAATGACGATTGCCACGCGGCGCTCGGCCGGATTCGCTTGCCAATCCTCCGTCGAGTTCTGGCCAGGGCGAAAGGACTGAACCATGCCCAAGATCTCGATCGGCGACATCGATCTCCATTACGTCGATCGCGGCAGCGGGCCGCTGTTGCTGCTGGTCCACGGCTTCCCGCTGGACCACACGATGTGGAAG
>JBGQHD010000660.1:0-3816 GCA_041497795.1 Planctomycetia bacterium | reverse complement strand
TCATCGGCGAGTTCGAAAGCGGCGCGACGGGCGTCTGGGAGGGGACGACGTTGGCCAAGGGGTACGGCCTCTCCGGCTTCGGCCACGAATGGGCCGAGATCAACGGTGCCGAGGCCTCGGCCGTGTACCGGCTGCACATGCCCAATACCATTCTGCTAGGCCGCACGGGCGAGGACGTGGCGCCGCGCGACGTGCCGCCCGAGTTCCTCAAGCCGGCTGGCAGCCCGCGCGATCCGTCGCAAGGTGCGCCGGCCACGGTGTTTCGGTACGACCTGGTGTGGGAATTCGTCTCGGCGATCGTGGCAGGCCGGCCGGCCACGCCCAGTTTCCGCGACGGCTGGCAGGCCCAGGTGGTGGCCGATGCTGTCTTGCAGTCGTCCGCCGAGCGAACTTGGATCGACATACCCGGCACATCGGGGTAATTTACTGTGCAATCGCGCGGTCTTGTGCGATGGAGTTGCGTCACGGTCGCGTGGCCGACTCGGCTTTCCACTCAGGCCTTCCGCAGTGAGTTGGTCGCGGGGCCAGTGACCGCCAGGCGCATCGGTCTGCGTCGATCCTGCTAGCTGAGAGCACTCTTGCCGATGAGTCAGCCGTCCGAGCCACGCCAGCACGGCCGCATTGTGATCCGCAAATTGCCGGGCGTGCAGATCGTCTCCACCGGCAGCTACGTACCCGATACGGTCATCACCAATGACCACCTCAAGGAAGTCTACGGCTTCGATCCCGAGTGGATCGTACAGCGGACGGGCATTCTCGAGCGCCGCCGGGCGGAGCCCGGAGTGGGCACCAGCGACCTGGCCGTGGCCGCCGCGCGGCGGTGCATCGAACGCGCGGGCGTGCGTCCGAGCGACATCGATCTTCTGCTGATGGCCACGGTCACGGCCGATTCACCGCTCCCCTCGGCCGCTTGCCGCGTGCACGAGAAGCTCGGCCTCCAGTGCCCGGCCATGGACGTGCAGGCCGCCTGCGCCGGCTTCATGTACTCGCTGATCACGGCTACGCAGTACCTGGTGACCGGCAGTGCCGAACTGGCCCTGGTGATCGGTGGCGAGTGCCTGTCGCGGATCGTCGACCCGACCGATCAGAAAATGTATCCCTTGTTCGGCGACGCCGCGGGGGCCGTGCTCCTGGCCCGCGGCCGGCCGGACCAAGGACTGCTCGCCTATTCGCTGGGGGCCGACGGCACGGGCGTCAATCTGATTGGGATCCCGATGGGCGGCTCGCGGATGCCCCCCACCTGTGACGGCATCCGCGCCGGCGCGAACTACATGCAGATGGACGGCCGGGCCGTGTTCAAATGGGCCACGCGCATTCTGGTCGATACGATCACCGGCGTAACTCAAGCGGCCGGCTACAGTCTGGCCGACGTCAATCTCTTCGTCGCCCACCAGGCCAACATCCGCATCATCGACGCGGCGGCCGAATCACTGGGCATCTCGCGCGATCGGGTCTTCACCAACCTGCACAAGTACGGCAACACGTCGGCCGCCAGCGTGCCGTTGGCCCTGGACGAAGCCGTGGCCGCCGGCCGCCTGCACCGCGGCGACCTGGTGGCCCTCAGCGGCTTCGGCGCCGGGCTGACCTGGGGCACGGCCCTGATGCGGTGGTGAGCGAGTGCGGGCAACCCGATGTGGGCAACTCGCTCTGCGAGTTGCAGCCGCCAGCACGCGACTTGGCGATCTCTCATGCCATAGGCAAAGCTGTCGTCGCAGCCTACCATGATGAGGCGACGTGGGCACCGTTGCGGGACCGCGGGTAGTGTCCTAATTTGAATCCATGACTTCGCGGAACCGGCCCTAGGTCGTGTCGAGTCGCCAGCGGCCAGGGTAGAATCATGGCCGATGGACGAGAACCCGTACAAAGCGTCGCTGGAGAACAGCCAATGAGGCTCCGCTTCACGATCCGTGACTTGCTCTGGCTGACGCTCGTGGTGGGGATGGGGCTAGCGTGGCTGAGCCGGGAAGTAACCTGGGGATCCAAGTGGAACAGTTACGAAGAACGCATAGCGGCGTGGCGGCATCGTACCGGGGCGCTAGAAGATCTCTTCACGGAACTGGGCTGGCATGTCCAATGGGAGCCAACTGATGCCGTTGTGCGGCTGTCGAAGCAGGGGCCGTTGGGAAGTCGTATGTTTCAACGGCGAATCGACTACCATGAGCCAAGCATCCAGGACTCTAACTAGCGTGCCAAACGCGCAGAATCCGGCCAGAATCGCCCGGTCAAATTAGGACACTACCGGAGCGCGCGTACTTCAGAAGAGTCAACGACCAATGCAGTTCGATCGCATCACGAGAGATCCCAAAATCATGAATGGGCAGCCGTCCATTCGCGGCATGCGACTCACCGTCCGTCGCGTATTGGAAGCCTTGGCCACCTATCCTGATCGCGAGCAGCTTTTCGCGGAGTACCCCGAACTGGAGGAAGAGGACCTTCGCCAGGCCGTGGCCTTTGCGGCCGCCAGCCTTGACGACAAGGCGGCATGACTGCTCAGCACGTCGGCGAGCTGGGAATGGCGAGGGCCACGGACGAGAGCATCCTCCAAGCGGCCCGAGAGCGCAGCGCCGTCGTCGTGACGCTCGACGCCGATTTTCATTCGCTGCTGGCCGCAGGTCGTGCGACTGCGCCGTCCGTCGTCCGTATTCGCATCGAGGGCCTGAAGGGAGAAGCCGTTGCGGACATTCTGCAGCAGGTTGTCACCGCTGCGGGCGCTGAATTGGAGACTGGCGCGGCGGTCAGTGTGTCGCGAGCCCGTATCGCCGTCCGGCTGTTGCCTCTCGCATAGTTCATAACCATGAAAACCGCTGCCCTTGAACCCAAAGTCAAGAGACTCCCCGCCCGGCACGAGGTGCCAGAGTCCGATCGCTGGGACCTCGGCAGCCTCTACCTCTCCGACGACGCCTGGGAGGCCGACTTCCAGCGGTGGGAGGCCGAAATCCCCAAGTACGCCGAGTTCCAAGGGCGGCTTGGCGAGAGTGCCCACGTGCTGGCCGAGTGCATGCGCTTCGACAGCCGCTTCGACCGGCTCGGCGAGCGGCTGGGCACGTATGCGCATCTCAAGACGGCCGAAGACACGGGCAACAGCACCTACCAGCGGATGCAGGCGCGGTACATGAACGTGGCCAGCCGGGCGGCGCAGGCGGCCAGCTATATCCGGCCGGAAGTGATGGCCATCGACGACGCGCGGATGCAGTCGTTCCTGGCCGACGAAAAGCTGACGCTCTACCGCCTCAAGCTGCACCGCCTGCTCCGCTACAAGCCGCACACCCTCTCGGAGAAGGAAGAGAAGCTGCTGGCCATGCAGATCGAGATGGCCGAGACGGCCAACCTGGTCTTCCGGCAGCTCAACAACGCCGACCTGAAGTTCGGCAACATCGTCAACGAGCGCGGCGAGACGCTCGAGCTGACGCACGGGACATTCAGCACCTGCCTGCACTCGCCCGACCGGGGCGTCCGCGAGCGGGCGTTCCGCCAGTATTACCAGCAATTCAAGGGGCACGAGAACACGATCGCCGCCACGCTCAACGGCTCGGTCCAGCGCGATATCTACTACGCCAAGGCCCGCGGTTACGACAGCGCCCTGGCCGCGTCGCTATTCCACGACGACGTGCCGCAGTCGGTGTACGACAACTTGATCGCCACCGTACGAAAGCACTTGCCGAGCGTGCATCGGTTCTACGACCTGCGGCGGCGGCGGATGAAGCTGGATGACATCCACCACTACGACACCTACGTGCCGATCCTGGCCGAGATGGAGACTCGCCGGCCGTGGAGGGAGGCCGTGGAGCTGGTGATCCGCGCCCTCGAGCCGCTGGG
>JBGQHD010000659.1:0-3819 GCA_041497795.1 Planctomycetia bacterium | reverse complement strand
TGGCCGAGGACGCCGCGACGCTGGCACAGGGCCTGCGTAATGCGCTGCCGGCCGCGGCCCCCGCCAAGGCGAAAGAGGTCAAGGCGCCCGAGCCGACCAAGGCCAAAGGGGAGAAGGCCGAGCCGAAGAAGGCGGACCCCAAGACAGCCGAGCCGCCCAAGGCTGAACCGGCGAAGACTGAACCGGCAAAGGCAGTACCCGCCAAGGCCGAACCGGCGAAGGCCAGCGGCGCCAAGGCGCCATAGTTCCGTAGTCGTTGTCTTGCTGGAAAGCCGCCGGCGGCAACCCGTAGGTGAACTCGCCAGAGTTCAGACGACATGGGCGAGTCTCTCCGAGACTCGCGTTCGCGTCTCGGAGAGACGCGGCCACGTGGTTACATCGCATTGCGGTGCCAAATCCCTCGCAGCGGCGTCAGCAGCAGGATCTTCAGGTCCAGCCACAGCGACCAGTTGCAGATGTAGTACAGGTCGCACTCCACGCGGCGGCGGAGCGACGTGTTGCCGCGCCAGCCGTTCACCTGGGCCCAGCCGGTGATGCCGGCCTTGACTTGGTGCCGCTGCGTGTAGTAAGGGATTTGTCGGCGGAACTGCTCGACGAAGACGCCCCGCTCGGGCCGGGGGCCGACCAGGCTCATGTCGCCCTTGAGCACGTTGAAGAGCTGCGGCAGCTCGTCCAGGCTCCAGCGGCGCAAGAGGCGCCCCAGCGGCGTGCAGCGGTCGTCGCCCCGCACCGCCCAGACGGGGCCGGTGGTCCGCTCCGCATCAACGCGCATGCTGCGGAACTTGAGCATCTCGAACGTCCGGCCGTTCAGCCCGGTGCGCGGCTGGCGATAAAAGACCGGGCCGCGGCTAGTGAGCTTGACCAGGAGCGCCACGAGCAGCATGACCGGCGCGAGCGCCAGCATGGCCGCGGCGCCGACGGCCAGATCGACGGCCCGCTTGGCCAGGCGGTGCCAGGCGAAGTGCGGGTTCTCGCGGAGGCTGACGATCGGCACGCCGTCCAGCTCCAGCGTGCGGAAGCTCATGCCGGAGATGCTCGGCACGTCGGCCACCAGGTGCACCTCGACCAGCACGTTGGCCAGGGCCGCATAGACCTGCGGCAGCTCGCCGTAGCGTTCCAGCGGCAGGGCCACGAAGACGTACTCCGCGCCTTGCCGGGCGATCACGTCGGGGAGTTCGTCAATGTCGCCCAACCGTGGCAGCGAGCCGACGCCGCGCTGGCCCGGACGATCGACGTAGCCGACGATCTGGGTGCCGGCCCAGCGGTTGGTCGTGAGCGTGTCCAGCGCCAGGCGGGCCATGCGGCCCGAGCCGACGAGCACCGCCCGGCCCTGGCAATACCCGCGCCGCCGCAGAGCGGTGAAAAACCACCACACGGCGCGCCGCGAGGCGGCCAGCGCCAGCGCATTGAGCAGCAGGAACAGCCCCAGGGCCAGCCGCGACTCGTAAATCTCGCGGAAGTAGAAGGTGATGGTCGTCGTCAACAGGAAGAGCAGTCCGCTGGCCATGGCCACGGTGCCGGCTTCGGCCCAGAAACGCCGCAGCCGATGCACCTGATACATGCCGCACAAGCGGTATGCCAACACTGCCAGCAGCAGCACTTGCGGCAGCGCCGTGGCCACCAACTCCGGCCTCGGCACGCCCGAGGGGGCCGACCAGCAGGCGAACCGCAGCGCATAGGCCGCGAACCACACCAGGGCGGTCACCGAGAGGTCGCTGGCCAGCAGGGCCAGTGCCATCAATTGCCGTTGACGCCGGGACATCGGGTTCGAGCGAAGAGGTGCTATCGCGGGAGGTGATCGGGCGACGAATCGGCGATGCGTGCACAGCGCAGGCCAACGCCGCCGTGGGCCGCGTTATTATCCGGCCAAGGGTGGGCGGTCAAGTGGTGCACGCGGCTCGCGCGCGCTAGCACCCCGGCTGCTCTGAAGCAGCCGGGGTGCTGGTCATTGCGTGCTACTTCGCCGCCACCGCGGAGCCGCGCAGCGGCGCCGGCATCGAATAGGCCATCGTGTTCTGCTCGTTGCCGTGGCTGCTGGCCAGCCGGGCCGTGTAGGCCCGCGCGGCCGCATAAAACTCGTGCCACTCGACGAGGTTGTCTTTGTTGCGGTCGAGGCGGCTCACGTTGCCGCTCAGCAGCCGCGTCAGGGCCACGGTGAAGAACGTGCCACCCAGTTGCGGGTGCCCCCAGCCGTATTCCGCCACGCGGGCGGCGTTGATGTCCACCACCCCCTGCTGCTGGAAGAAGAGCTGCCGCAGCACCATGCCGTCGCCCTCGCGCACGGCCGGCGGCGGCGGCGTGCGTTCGACCTGCTGGTCGGCCGGTTTCTTCGTGGGGTCGTTCTTGACCGCCTCGCCCTGCACGTTGGCGCAGGACGAGGACAGGACGACCAGCAATCGCGGGTCGTGCCGGGCCATGCTCGTCAAAAGCTCGGTCCGGCGGAGCGCGCGGTCGTTCATCGTCAGCACGTGTTCGTGGTTGGCGTTCAGGATGCCGTGCCCGGAGTAGAAGCAGACCAGCGACTCGCTCGGCTGCGTCTTCAGATTGCGGTAATAACCGAGCACCTTGGCGGCGGTGACGTCGTCTCCGGACAGAACGTCGAGCGTATAGCGATCCTGGAGGCCCTGCTTCTTGAAGTTCTCTCGGAGCGTGCGCTGCATGGTCTGTCCGTCGAGCGCGAAGCCGCATTCCTTGCCGGCCACTTCGCCGTTGGTGTGAATGACCAGCAGAATCCGCACGCGAGTGGCTTCGGCCGGCTCGTCCGCGGCGGCGGCTCGCTGCGACGCGCAGAGCGTCGCGGCCAGCAGGATGGCAATCAGGTAAACAGGCGTGCGTAGCATCGTGGGCTCCTGATGTCGTCGGGTGGACCGCATCGGGACGCGCGGCCGCCGTTTTGCATCACGCCATGTCAAGCGGAGCCGTGAACAATCTGCTACACTCGGAGGCGACAAATCGTCGCGGATTTGCGTTTCCTAGAACGCAACGCGCAGTCATTACGATGGCGCTTGGTGGAGAGCAGCCCGATTGGGCCGAAGGGTAAGGTGACTGACATGCCGCCGCAGACCCTGTGGACGATTGGCCATTCCAACCGCAGCTTGGCGGTCTTGGTCGAACTGCTCGGGCGGGAGGAGATTGCCCTGGTGGCCGACGTGCGGCGGTTTCCGGCCTCGCGTGCCCACCCGCAGTTCAATCGCCAGAACCTCGAACAAGCGCTGGCCGAGCAGGGCATCGGCTATCGGCATTTCGCCGCGTTAGGCGGCCGACGGAACGAGCGCACGCCCGGTTCGGTGAACACCGCCTGGCGGGTGCAGGCCTTCGCCGCCTTTGCCGACTACATGCAGACGCCGGAGTTCGCCGCCAGTCTCGACGAACTGACCGCCGCGGCGCAGGCAGGTCGAACGGCCATCATGTGCGCTGAAGCGCTACCCTGGCAGTGCCACCGCCGGCTGATCGCCGATGCACTGGTCGCGCGGGGCTGGGCCGTGCTCGACATCATGGGCTCCGGCCAGCCGAAACCTCACGCGCCGCCGCCGTTCGCTCGCTTCGAGGGCGAGCAAGTCACGTATCCCGGCGAGACGCTGTTTTGACGAAAGCACCCCGGCCGCTCCAAGCAGCCGGGGTGCTAAGCCACGCCAAAATCGCACGCGCGAAATTTGCATTTTCCTTTCCGCGGCGATACTCTCACGGTCGGCTGCTCTCCCGGAACCAGCGGCCGAGCCCTTTCGCACGCGTGTTCCGCCGCACATCGACTCGGGGAGAGGGACCATGTCAGCGCGCTTTGGCATTCGCCGCTTACGGGATGTCGTCGCCGTCGTGGGG
>JBGQHD010000658.1:0-3821 GCA_041497795.1 Planctomycetia bacterium | reverse complement strand
CATCCTGCTCGCCCAAATGGAGGTGCGCTTCCGTCAAGCCCATCAGAATGGAATCGCGCACGTGGTCCTGGGCGGATGGGCTGGCGGGTGGCCCCCGTAGGCCCAGCGCCTCGGTAAGCCTTGCCGCGGCCTGGCGGCAGTCTCCACTCTGGAGGTGAATCTCGCCGATGCGCAGCAGGAGTTCCGCTCGGAGCGGATGTGGGTCGCGCTGCCGATCGGCGATCCGCAGCGCCTGGCGATAGACCTCGAGCGCCTGGTCGAACTCGCCGCGCTCGGCCAGGTTCGCCGCCCAATCGCGCAGCGGTCCCACCAGCTTGGAATGCGCGCCAAAGAACTTGCGGGCCATGGGCAGGCCCTCGGCGAGCAACTGCTCGGCGCGGCGATGGTCGCCGGCTGCGCGGTCGATGCCGGCGGCGTCGATCAAGAGCAGCGCCAGCACGGGATGCTCGTCCCCCAGGATGCCGCGGGCGTTGGCCAGCAGTCGGTCGTGCGCCGTCGGCGATTCGGCCGCTGACTTCGGCGCCGGGTGCGGGCGGACGTCGGGATAATCGTGGATCGCGGCCAGCGTCAAGCTATCGCCGCCGCCGACTCGCAGCGTCGTGAGGAGCCGCCAGCCATCCTCCAGCAGGCTGTCGGGGCGATCGTCCGCCATCATGGCGGCCAGAACACCGGCCCGCGCAGCGATCATGTCGGGGTGCCGCTCATTCCCGAGCCACTGCGACCGAATCTTGGCCACCTGGTCGAACGAGGCCTTGGCTTCCGAGCGGTTTCCGTTCTCCAGATCGAGCCAGGCTAGGTGGAACTCCGCGTCGGCGATCGCCAGCCGGCGCGTTCGCTCGTCGGGGATTCGTTGCCGCAATTCGATCGCTTCTCGATAAAGCGGCCGTGCGTCGGCGGCGCGTCCCAGCCCCCGGTAGCCGTTGGCCAGGGCCTCCAGCAGCCGAGCGCGGACTTGCGGGCGGTCCAGCAGCCGGCCCTGAACGGCGCCGGCCAAGGCATCGAGAAGGTCCCCGAGCTTTGCCGCCGTCTCCCCCTCGCGGCCAACCGCGAAACCGGGCAACGGCGGGCCGGCCTGACCCGCCCAATGCAGGCCCGTGGGGTCGGTCGCCTCGATCAGTTGTGCGAGCCAGCCGGCGAGCCGGTTGGCGGCCTCCGCTTCCTGGACGGCTTTGATCTCGGCGAGCCTTGCCGCCGCGGCGCTGTTCTCCGCCTCGCGCCGTGCCTCGTCGATCGACCAGGTCCAATACACGGCGCCGCAACCCAGCACGAAGAGCAGCCCGACGGCCGCGGCCGTGACCGCCGCCAGTCGCGGCTCGCGGCGCCGCCAGAGGTTGAGCCTCGCGAGGGCGCCGACGGGCCGGGCCTCGATCGCCTCGCCCCGCCCCACTCGCCGCAGGTCGCTGGCCAAGTCGTTGGCCGTGGCGTAGCGCTGCTGCGGCTCCTTGGCCAGCGCCTTGAGACAGACGACCTCGAGATCGCGCGGCACGGTCGCGTTGAGCTGCCGCGGCGGGCGCGGCGATTCGCTCAGCACGCGGCGGATGACTTCGTCCGTCGCGCCGTCGAACGGCCGCGAACCGGTGAGCAGCTCGTACAGGATCACACCCAGCGCGTACACGTCGCTTTGGATCGTCACGTCGCGGGAGTTTCCCCGCGCTTGCTCGGGGCTCATGTAGGCGGGCGTGCCCTTGAGGTCGCCGCTGCCGGTCAGCGTCGCGTCGTCGGCCCATTTGGCCAGGCCGAAGTCGGTGATGTGCGGCTCGCCTTGCTGGTCGATGATGATGTTGGCGGGCTTGAGATCGCGATGAATGACGCCCCGCTGATGGGCGTGGTGCACCGCCGCCGCCAGGCGGGCGCAGAGCACGGCCGCCTCCGCCCAGCCCACGCTCCGGCCGTGCTGCCACTCCTTGAGCGACGGCCCCGGGATGTACTGCGCGGCGATGAACATCGTGTCGTCGTGCCGGCCGAAGTCGAAGACGGGCACGATGTGCGGGTGATCCAACTGGGCCGCCGCCTTGGCCTCGCGGGTGAAGACCGCCTCCGCCTGGTCGTTCCAATGCCCGTGGCTGAGCTTGAGCGCCACGGTGCGGCGCAAGTGCGTATCGAGCGCCAGATACACGCTGGCGAAGCTGCCGATGCCCAGCCGCTGCAGCACCTGGTAGTGCGCCACGGTGCGGTCCTTGGCGACGTCGCAGGCGATCTGCGCGAAGCGCTCCAGGTCGGCGGGGAACCGGTCGTGGTAGTCCTCGACGCGCGGCGTCTCGCCTTGCCGAACCCGGTACGAGAACTCCACCGCGAACAGCGCATCGAGCAGCTCACGGCGTGCCAAGGCGTCTGGGCCCTCCAGGTAATCCTCGATGCGGGGCGCCCGGCCTTCGCGCCAGGCGGCCTCGAAAGCGTCGCAGATCGAGTCCACGCGGCAGGCGCGATCCACGGGATCCAAATCCGACGAGCCGTTCGTGTTCATGGCAGTTACTCGCGGCAATGAGCTTCACAGCCGTCCACAGTCGCGCGCCGGCACCCCGCGCGCCAGCACCCCGGCTGCTCCCAGCAGCCGGGGTGCTAGTCTTTCGAGCAGCGACTCCAAATTGCCTGGATGAGCTGCAGCTTACGCCCCACGGTCCGCACGGTGAGATCGAGCTGGTCGGCGATCTCCAGGTTCGTCCACCCGTCCAGGCGCAGGCGCGCCAGACGGCGAAACTCTTCATTGGGCAGCCGAGCAAAGAGGTCCCGAATCAGGTCCTCGAAGACGGCCTCGAACTCCGGCGATAGCTGGTCGGCGGGCACAGCTTCCAGATCCACCCGCCAGGCCGTGGGGCTGCGCTTTCTCGCCAGGTTGTGCCGGCGCAGGCTGCTGGCCTTCCCCTGGGTGATGGCAAACAGCAACAACCAAAGATCGTTGCGGTTGTTGAGGAGAGAGAATCGGCCCGTGCGCGCCCCTTGGAGCAAGCTGTCCAGCACGCTGGCGGCCACGTCCTCGGCGTCGGCCATGACGCCGGCGCGGCCCAGCTTGCTCTTGGCCAAGAGAAGCACGCGGGGAAAATAGCGTTCCCACAGGCACCGCTGGGCATCGCCTTGATCGTGGCGAATGCCGTGAATCCAGTTGGACACATCCCCCATAATCGGACGCTCAAGAGAAGCGATCTCGCGGGTAGGTCGCCCACCCCTCGCCATCGTCGCGGAGTTGCCATGCTTGAACGCGGTTCGCGTCATGTTACCCTAGAGACCGGTTACGTGGGAGCAGCCTCCGGAAGAAGTGCCGCGATTCCTTTCAGTCTGGAAGACATCCGATGCCACCGACCAAGAGAACGATCAAACGGACAATGACTCGCCGCCGCTACACCGTCTTTTTCCTACCCGATACCGAGGCCGGCGGCTACACGGCACACATTCCAGCCTTGGGCATCGTGACCGAGGGCCAAGACCTGACCGAGGCGCGGGAAATGGCCCGCGACGCCATCGAGGGCCGCCTGGCCGCCCTTCAAGAGCTCGGTCTGCCCTTGCCCCGCGACGTAAGACCCGAATATGTCGAGGTGTAGCGTGGCCAGGAGGCGTGGCAGGCTGCCAGCGGTTCGACCGCCCGAGCTTATTCGAGTGCTGCTCCGCAACGGCTTTCGCGAGTTGCGGGCAACCAAACACCGGCACTTTACCGACGACGCTGATCCGCGCCACCTCGTCACCGTTCCCTTCCACCGCCGCGCGCTCAAACGCGACACGCTGCACAGCATCATCCGGCAAGCCGGTTGGACGGTGGACGAGTTTCTTGAGAAACTGTAGGAAGGGGGCCAGGTAAAGGTGGGAAGAGTATTATACCGCTTGAAGTG
>JBGQHD010000657.1:0-3827 GCA_041497795.1 Planctomycetia bacterium | reverse complement strand
CTATGGGCTGGCCGCGCAGGATTCGTCTGCATCGGGGCAGGGCAGGGGGGAGGCGCTGGCCGCCGAGGCCAAGGAAGACCTGCAAGACGTGCCGGCCCCGGCCACCAGGCAGCGCGTGGCGGGCGCGGGGGCGCTGGGCGCGCTCAACATCTTCGACCGCAGCGCGGCGGTGAACCTCGTTATCTGCAGCGCCCATCAGAACGTCGCTCCGGCCGAGGGCAGCGACGCCGCGCAAACTTCGATCGACATCGAGCTCGTCAAAGGCGCCATGCAGTGGGACCTGTGGAACCCCTGGGCCGGCTGGTTCGAGCTGCACTCCACGCATCCGCTGGTGGCCAAGCGGCTGCATTACCTCGCCGATCAAGCGGCGGCCCAAGGGCAGCAGCCGTGGGTCGTGTTCGATCGTCAGAGACGGGAGTCGTATTGGGACGAGTTCCTCGTGGATGTTTCCGTGCTGACATTGCCCTTCATCGGCCTGCTGGCCGGCGTGGCGATGTTCCTCGTCCGCAGCCTGTCGGCCGGGCCGCAATGGCACTGGCTCGGCGTGGCCGCGGCACTCTGCGGGCTGGGGTTGCTTTTGAAGACGCGCTTCGCCTACCGCAGCGATCTCTTCCCGCACATGACCGTGGCGGCCCTGATGGGTCACGTGAAGGTCTCGCCCGTCCGGCCGGTGCCCGCCACGCTGACGGGCAAGATCATCGGCAAGGGGGTGCCGGGGCTGATCTTCAGCGACGACTTCGTGCTCCGCGATTCCAGCGGCATCCTGTTCCTCGACTACAACCAGCCGCTGGCGATTTGGAACTTCCTCTTCGGCCTGCTGCGGGCCGGCGATTATCAGGGCCAAGAGGTCTGCGTCCGCGGCTGGTTCCGCCGCGCCCCGGTGCCGTACCTGGAGATTTACCAGCTCGAGCCGGCCGACGGCAGCGTGCCGGCGCGCACCTGCTACTCGCGGCACGCGAGCCGGCTGTTCAGCTACGTGCTGATTGCCGGCGGCCTGGCAGCCAGCGTGTTCTTGCTGATCGTCTAAACCGTGTAGGCCGGAGAGCGGCTGAGCCACCCGCATTTGAGGCAAGATCATATCGCCCGGCCATGACACGCGAGGAGCCGTATTTCGCGGCGATTGTTCCACGATGCGTTTCACGCGCACTGCGCGGCGGCAGTTTTCACCTCCTTCGCCCGATGCCGAGACATCAAAGCCAATGGTATCAAGCATTTGTGTCGCGAGTGCTGACGCGGCAAGCCTCGTGAACGTTACATAAACGGAACGCCGCAGGACATAGACGGAACACTCTGATCGCCGCCGTTCTCGTGTTGAGCGCGACGTCGCTCGGCGATGACCGCATCGGGACCGCCGAACGACGGGGCAGGGCAGGGCAGGGCAGGGGGGCGCCTCGACCCACAAAGCCCCACCGCCCAACCTCGAAAAGTTCGATGTTGGACGTTGGACGTTCGATGTTGGACGTTCGGTGCTTGCAGGCCGTGCAGCCCGTAGGGTGGGCTCCGCCCACCAAGACCGCGCGGATGTGACCACGCGCGCACGTCACATTCAGCCTTGGTGTGCCACGCACAATTGGTGGGCATTGCCCACCCTACAGGGGCAGGGGACGGTCACTTGACCTCGAATTCCAAGGTCACCGGCGGCACGTGCATTACGATCAATGTGGGCAGCCAACGGGGGGCGATCTACTTCACCTCAAAGTCCAGCGTCACCGGCTTCACTTCTTTCCAGTCGCGGAACCAGAGCGTCGCTTGGGCGTCGCCGTTGGCCGCTGCTTCGGGGACCCGCACGGGGCCGTAGAAGGCGTAAATCCCTCACCCGATCTTTTCGAGCGCGTCGGTGAACTCGATCTGCGGGCCGCCGCTGGCCGAGCGGAAGACGAACTTGCCCATCAGGGGGCCGTGCCCGGCGTGCTCGTCGCACACGCGGCAGTTATAGGCGGCGAAGGTCCCCGCTCCCAAGCCCGACGAGCCGATCATCACCCGCAGCGAGCGGTTGCGGTTGTTGGAGGGTCCGTTGTCGCGGGGGATGACTCGCTTGGTGCTGAACTGCGTGAGCGCCAGCGGGCCATCGAAGTGGATGATCGGCGCGTCCTTGGCCGAGGCCGCGAACCGCGGCTTCTCGGCCGCCCCAAGGCCGACCATCTGCGGCCCCTTACCGGGCACGTCAACCCTCAGCCGATAGCCGTCGGAGTAGCTGTTGGCCGACAGACCCTTGTACGTGGTCTTGCCGTCGCGGCTGGTGACGTCGCCGCAAGGGAACCAGTATTGCTCTGCGGCCTTGCGCATGGCCTCACCCGGCTCGGTCAGATCGCCGTTGCTGTTGCGATCGACGTACAGCACGTCGCCGTCGCGGACGAGCCAGACGCGCGTTTCGGCCTGGGGGCCGAAGACCAGCAGGCAATACTCCTGCGACGCGGCGCGGTATTTCGGCTCCTTGGCGATCGAGCGGTCGAGCTTGGCCAGATCGACCGTCTCGGCCGCAGTCACGCCGCCGGCGGATAACAAGACGAGCAGAGCAGGCAGGCAACCGCGCAGCATGGCATTCTCCTTGATCGGTGGGGTGATGACCGACGGCCTCTATTCCTAAAAGCGGAAGCCGAACCCCGGACACGACACGTCGCCGGAGGGAATTCCTCGTCGCGGACGGGTGGCACGCCCTGAACATGGACGTGAAGGGCGTGGAGCGAACGCGCGCACTCACCACGCACATCGCATCCATGCTCTAAGCGTGCCACTCGTCCGCGACGCCTGAAGTCTGGCGACTTCAGCTACGCCATGAAATCCGGGCACACGCGCTGCCGGCGGATATTTCCCGCGACCATCGCCCGTCGGCTATAGTGGGAGGCGCCGACGACTGCCGCATTCCCGTGACTTTCCGCAGCGCATCCGGGCCCATGAGCTCCGTGGAACCCTCGGCCATTCATCTGTTGCAGCCGCTGCTCCAGCGCGCCTGCCGCGGCGATGCCGCCGCGCTGGACGAGCTGCTGCGGCACTCGGCCCAACGGTTGACGGAGCTGGCCCGGCACATGCTGCGCGGCTTCCCCGGCGTGCGGCGCTGGGCCGACACCGACGACGTGCTGCAAAACGCGCTCGTCCGGCTGGTCGGCGCGCTGCGCGACGTGCGGCCGGCCACGCCGCGCGAGTTCCTCGGCCTGGCCACGCTGCAGATTCGTCGGGAGCTGATCGACCTGGCGCGGCATTACTACGGTCCGGAAGGGCAGGGGGCCAATCACGAAACACACGGTGGCGACCCGCAGCATCCGCTGGCCGCCGGGCCGGCCGACGAGAATAATGAGCCCAGCTCGCTGGCCGAGTGGGGCGAGTTCCACGAGCGGATCGACGTGCTGCCGGAGGAGGAGCGCGAGACGGTCTCGCTGCTCTACTACCAAGGCTTGCCGCAAGCCGAGGCGGCGGAGTTGCTGGGCGTCTCGGTCCGCACCGTGCAGCGCCGCTGGCACGCGGCACTCGAGCAGTTGCACCGCGTCTGGAACGGCGAGTAGAAGTAGCAGTCACACTCCGTGTGCCGTAGAACGGAATTCCATTCCGTTCGTCACGCGGGTATGGGGAGATGTAGGGTGGGCATTGCCCACCAGTATCAACCGCGTCTGGTGGGCAGTGCCCACCCTACGCACGGCACACGGAGTGTGCCTGCTACGAGGTTCACTCCATGTCGGCCAGCGAGCGCATCTCCGAACTGCTGCTGCGGTGGGAAGAGGCGCGCCGGCAGGGCCGCGAGCCCACGCCGGAGGAACTCTGCGCCGATTGCCCCGGCGCGGATTCGCCCGAGGTGGTCAACGAGCTGCGGCAGCGCATCGCGGCCATTCGCT
>JBGQHD010000656.1:0-3829 GCA_041497795.1 Planctomycetia bacterium | reverse complement strand
TGGAAATCCGTCCTACAATAAGGACCGCTCCGCCATCCTGGTCAACAACTACGACTGGATGCGCGACTACAGCTACCTCGCCTTCCTCCGCGACGTCGGCAAGAACTTCCCCGTCAACGTCATGCTGGCCAAGGATTCGGTCAAGAACCGCCTGGAGCGCGAGGGCGCCGGGCTGAGCTACACCGAGTTCAGCTACATGCTGCTCCAGGCGTACGACGTCGTGTACCTCCATCGCACCTACGGCTGCGAGCTGCAAATCGGCGGCAGCGACCAGTGGGGCAACATCACCGCCGGCATCGACCTGGCCCGGCGAATGCGCGGCGTGCAGCTCTACGGCATGACCAGCCCGCTCCTGCTCAAGAGCGACGGCACCAAGATGGGCAAGACCGAGAGCGGGGCGATCTGGCTCTCGGCCCGGCGGACCAGCCCTTACAAGTTCTACCAATACTGGATCAACGTCGAAGACGCCGACGCCGGCACCTGCCTGCGGTTCCTCACGGAGCTATCGCACGAGGAGATCGAGTCGCTCGACCAACTCCGCCAGACCGTCCCGCAACAGCGCGACAGCCAGCGTCGGTTGGCTGAAGAGGTGACGCGACTGGTGCACGGCGACGACGGCCTGGCCCGTGCCCAGCGGGCGACCGAGGTTTTCTTCGGCAAGGAGATCGACGGCCTAAGCGACGCGGAGCTGAACGACATCTTCGCCGACGTGCCGAGCAAGGAGCTGCCCCGCGGACGGCTCGAGGGAGGCGGCGTGAACATTGTCGAGGCCCTCGTCGAAGCCGGCCTTGCGAAGAGCAAGGGCGAAGCCCGCCGGGCGGTGGAGCAAGGCGGCGCGTACGTCAACAACCGCCGCATCGACAGCGTGGACGCGGGACTGACGGCATCCCACCTGGCCAGCGGCTCGGTGATGGTCCTGCGCTCCGGCCGCAAGCGGTACGCGCTGCTGCGGTTTGTGTGATGATAGTAGCCGTCTCGCTCCGCGAGACGAAGCATCTCGCGGAGCGAGATGCCTACACTCTCGCAACGAGACGTAAGATACCCATCCGCGATGTCACGAGGCGATTGGTGTTCTCTTGAGGCGCAACCGAAAAAACGCCGGATCCTCGGGTACCCCGTGTCGCAAGTCCGTTCGGCGCATTACTCTAGGCGTATACATTGCCGCGACCGGCGCCTCGAAAATGTGACATATACGGAACGCCGGCGCACATAAACGGAAAGCCTCGGGCGACGTCCAGTAAGCCATCGCACGCAATGCACCCGCGTCCGGAAGACATTTGCCCCCGCCCCGACCGGCCGCCGGCTTCGCCGACGCGGCCGCTGGTGCCACCGATCGACCTGGCGGCGGTCCACCAGTGCGACAGCCCGGAGCAGGCGGCGGCAATCCTCGACGGCCGCGAGGGGGGCTTCGTCTACCGCCGCGACGGCGGCAGCAACGCCGACCTGCTGGCCGCCAAGTGCCGGGAGCTGCACGGCGGGAACCTGCAGGATGCCGCGCGGGCCATCGTCTGCGGCTCCGGCATGGCGGCCATGTCGGCCGCGTTGCTAGCACTGCTGGAACAGGGAGACCACGTTGTCGTCAGCAGCCGGCTCTACGGCCAGAGCCTGAACCTGCTGACGAACGAGGCCCCGCGGCTGGGCATCCAGAGCACGATCGTCGATACGTGCGATCTGACGGCCACCGCCGCGGTGGTCACGCCCAGCACGAAGCTGCTGGTGGCCGAGACGATTACGAACCCCATCTTGCGAGTCAGTGACATTGCCGCCCTGGCCGAGATCGCGCATCGGGCCGGCGCGCGGCTGCTCGTCGATAACACGCTGGCCTGCCCCACCGTCTGCCGGCCGATGGAGCACGGCGCCGACCTGGTGCTGGAGAGCCTGACCAAGATCATGAACGGCCACAGCGACGTGCTGCTGGGCATGCTCTGCGGCCGGGCCGAGCTGTGGGAGCGCATTCCGCCGGTGGTCTCTGCCTGGGGCCTCAGCGCGCCGCCGTTTGATTGCTGGCTGGCCGCCCGCGGGCTGGGCACGCTCGCTTTGCGTGCCGACCGCGCCGATGAGAACGCGCGGGTGGTGGCGGCCTTTCTGTGGAAGAAGACCGACGTGGTCGAAGCGACCCATTACCCCGGCCTGCCCCAGCATCCCGATTACGCCTTGGCTCGGCGGCAATTCGGCGACCGCTTCGGCAACATGGTCACGTTCACGCTCCGCGGCGGCACGGCGGCGGCGCGGCAGTTCATCCAAGCGGCGGCAACATCGTCGCGTTCGCGGATTCCTTTCAGCCCCTCGCTGGGCGACCTGAGCACCACGCTCAGCCACCCGGCCTCGACGAGCCATCGCAAGCTCTCGCCCGAGGCCCAAGCGGCGCTGGGCATCACTGGCGGCACGATCCGGCTGTCGATTGGGATTGAATCGGCCGCCACGATTCTGGAGGCAGTGGAGGAAGGCCTGGCCCAACTCACGACGAGCAATTCGCGATGACAGACAACGAAGCCTGGAATCTTCCGTCAGACCCGCCCCCGGTTCCACCACCGAGCAGCGCCACCGATCCACCTAGCGGGCAAGAGGTCACCCGCCTGGGCGACCTCACGGCCCAGCAGTGGAAATCCGGCGCGGCCGCCTGGTTGGGTTGGCTGTTCGACGGGCTGGACATGCACCTCTACGTGCTGGTGGCCACGCCGTTCGTCGCCGAGCTGCTGGAGGTGACTGCCACGAACACGCAGGTCCCCATTTACAGCTCCTGGATACAAGGCGCGTTTCTGATCGGCTGGGCGCTAGGGGGCGGGTTTTTCGGGCGGATCGGCGACCGCCTGGGCCGTAGCCGGGCCTTGATGCTGACCATACTCACCTACGCGTCGTTCACCGGCCTGTCGTTCTTTGCCCAGACGTGGTGGCAGCTCTTGATTTTCCGCTTCCTGGCCGCGCTGGGGATCGGCGGTGAGTGGGCGGTGGGGGCGTCGCTGCTTTCCGAGACCTGGCCCAGCCGCTGGCGGCCGTGGTTGGCCGCCGTGCTGCAAACGGCGGTGAACCTGGGCGTGATGCTGGCCAGCCTGACGATCTATCTGTTGGCCGATAAGCCGCCTCGCTATGTGTTCCTGGTCGGCGTGCTGCCGGCACTGCTGGTGCTCTGGATTCGCCGCGCGGTGCCCGAGCCGGAGGTTTGGCAAGGGGCCAAGCAGCAAGCCGGGCATGCCGAGCCGAGCTTCGTCGAGCTGTTTCGCGGCCCCGTCCGCCGCATCTCGGTGCTCACACTGCTCGTGTGTGCCCTGTCGCTTACGGCGCACTGGGCCTTCATGTTCTGGTTCTTGCAACATCTCCGCGGGCTGCGGGAGCTGGCGGACTGGAGCGACGCCGCCAAGAGCCAACTGGCCGGCCAGATGATGACCTGGGTCATGATCGCCTCGATCGCCGGCAACTTCCTATCGGCCTACATCGCCCGCCTGATCGGCTATCGGCGGGCGAGTGCGCTGCTGTGCGTGGCTTACTGCGCCACGATGATCGTCACCTATGGCGTGCCGCGCGGCCGCGACGAGCTGTGGTACGGGTACCTCGGCGCGGGCATTTCGCAGGGCTTCTTCGCGCTGTTTACGATGTACCTGCCGCCGCTCTTTCCCGTGTTGTTGCGAACAACCGGCGCCGGCTTCTGCTACAACATCGGCCGCATCGCCGCCGGCCTGGGCACGGTGTTCTTCGGCCTGGTTGGGGTTGGCGACATGCGCTTCGCCATGATCTACGCCGGGCTGCTGTTCCTACCCGCCGCGGCCATCGCCTGGCTGCTGCCGGAACCGCCGGATGAGGCGGCGAGCCAGCCGGCGCCGGTCATGCTGAT
>JBGQHD010000655.1:0-3831 GCA_041497795.1 Planctomycetia bacterium | reverse complement strand
GCCACGGGCGCTGGGCCGGCTGCGGCATCCGCACATCGTGCCGGTGCACTCCGTGCAATTCGATGCCCGTTCCGGATTGTCGGCCATCTGCATGCCGTTCTACGGCCGGGAGACGCTGTACGATCTGCTCGATCACGCTTTTCGCCAGGGAACCGCTCCGCCGCACGGCCGCGTGGTGCACGAAGCAATCCGCCGGGCGTCGGCTGTCGAGGACCCGGCCGACGACGCCCCGCCGAAAGCGGCCCGGGATTGGTGGGCCACGTCCTACGTGAACGCCGTGGTGCGGCTGGGCGTCCAGTTGTCCGAGGCGCTCGAGTTCGCCCACCGCGGCGGCATCTTCCACTGCGACATCAAGCCGTCCAACGTGCTGCTGTGCCGGTCCGGCGTGCGGCTGATCGACTTCAACCTGGCCCTGGGCGAAGGCGCCGTCAGCGGCAGGGGCGGAACGCTGCCGTACATGGCGCCGGAACAACTGCGGCCGCTGGCCGGCAACAACATGGCCGGCAACGCGACGGGAAACACGACGGACAAGGCCCCGACGAACAACGATCCGGCTTCGCGGATCGACGCCCGCACGGACCTGTTCTCCCTCGGCGTGCTGCTCTACGAGCTGCTCAGCGGGCAATTGCCTTGGGGGCCTTTGCCGACGCACCTGCCCGCCCAGCGGGTCGCCCAGGAGCTGCTCGACCGCCACGAGCGGGGGCCCAAGCCGCTCCGCCGCCTGGCGCCGGGCCTGAATTCGCCACTGGCGCGGGTCTTCGAGTCTTGCCTGGCCTTTCGGCCCGAGCATCGTCTGGCCACGGCCGCCGAGTTCGGCCTGGCCCTGCGCCGGGAAATGGGCTGGCTGCCGCGCGGAATTCGGTTCTCGCAGCAGCATCGCCGAGCCATGCTGGCCAGTGCGCTCTCGACGCTGCTGCTGGGCGGCACCGGGGCGGCGCTGGCGCTCGCCCGCGAACCGGCAACCGACCGCCTACGTCGCTACGCCAAGCAGGCGCTGCGAGATCAGGACTGCCCGCGGGTCATCGAATACTGCGAACTGCTCCTCGCGTCCGAGCGCGACGACCGCCAGGCGCATTTTTGGAAGGCCAGAGCCCACATGCTTTCGGAGCAGTACGATCGGGCGCTGGCGGAGCTCAAGCTGCTCAGTCAGACCCTGCCCCAGTCTCCATATGTAGCGCTTTGCGCGGGATTCTGCCTGGCGGCGACTGCGAAAGGGCCGGACGATTTTGCGCAGGCCTCCGAGTTCCTGCGAACGGTGGAAGAGCATTTTTCGCACGATCCCGCCTTCTGCAACAACCTCGGGTACTGCCTCGTTGAGCTGGGCGAGCCTCAAAGAGCGATCCCCTGGCTCGAGGCATCCTTAACGCGGGCCCCTTCCGCCGTCGCGCATCACAATCTTGCGTTGGCTCATTTCAAGATGGCGGGGCTTGCCCGAGATCCAAGCGTGACCGATAACGAATTCTCGCGGGCCAAAGCGGAAATGCGGAATGCCCTTCAATCAGCCCCCTCCGTCGTCAGATATCAAATCGACGGCTTGGCGATCGATGCCACGGCCCTCCGGCACGAAGCGAACCCGTCCAAGCGCAACGCTGAGCTTGAGACGCTCGCGACTCTCTACAAGAAGCTCGCAGAGTGTGGAGCGTCGCAGCACGATTTGACGCGAGCTTGGGGTCCAGCCCGCAAATATGCACCGCTGCCAGCCGTCACGTTCCCTCCGCATCCGCCCCAGGTGCCATCCCCGCCACGAGTGTTGGACCCCCTGCTACTTGTGGACGTGCTGTCGCTCGATCTCTCGCCATAACCCTGCCAGGCGGCGTTTCTCTGTCCGGTCGCGGTGAAGAATCTCGACTAGACAGATGGAACCATCCCACGTCGCCTTAGCGAACGGACGATTCGTCTTCACGGACGTCGTTACCTTCTCAAAGCGACTCTCGGACTTGAGCTAGCGGCGGCGCTTCGCGCCCCTGCTGGCTGGTTTCTCACTGTTCCTGTTCCTACCTGGAGGAAGCTATGTCTTGCTTTCGTTTGCGCGCGCGCGCCGCTACGGCTTGCCATCGACGTGTCCGCTGCGTGCGGAGCCTGGTCGCGTGTGCCACGGCCGCGCTGGCCTTTTGGCTCGTTGCGTGCGGTTCAACCGTCACCGCCTACCCGGATCCTCCCCCTCCTCCCCCCGGCGGCGGGCCACCTGTGGGCGCCAACATGGCGCCACACTTCATTTCGTTCTACGGCTACTACCAGAGTTTTGGCTATTGGTGCATCCGCGGTCAGGTGTGGGACGAACACCCGGCGGGCATGCAAGTCCAACTCGAGGGAGGGCCGCTACCGGAAAACAGGACTTGCACCGTGCAGGAGGATGGGACTTTTACTACATCTGTGCAGATCCTGGGCTCAGGCGTCGTCTTCGCCAACACGACCGATTACGAAGGATTAGCGGCGCCGGAGGTGTTCACGTACATCGGTCTTTGACACGGCTGGCCCGCGCCGGCCACAAAACCACAAAACCCATCGGAATCCATCGAACGCCTTACCCTCGACCGTGGAGATCTTCCCATGACTTCGCCTCATCCCCGCCACCTGCGACGGATCATCGAGCGGGCCTTGCGCCCCTCGGCGCAGGAATTGTCCCCCTTGGGCGTGGCGGTTCGCCGCCTGGCCCTGCAACTCCAGCGGCAAGCGGCCCAGCGGCTGCCCCGCCGCGAGCTGGTGGACCAGATTGTTTCCCGGATCGCCGAGCGGCGACCAGCCCTGGGAATCGCTTCCGGGCAGTGGCCGACGGCGGTGCTGCATGAGACGCGCCGCGACCTGTCTCCAGGCTTCGGCGTGTAGCCGGCGCGGCCGCCGCTGTCAGCAATTGGGCTTCAGCACCCCGGCTGCTCCCAGCAGCCGGGGTGCTATCCCCATTTGGGGGATGAGGATTCAGGATTAAAGTCATCCCGGCTGGGCCTCTTTTCCCTTCGGTGGCTGTTTCGGCAGGCCGTCGGTCCGCCGACCGAACACCTTCCAGACCAGCAGGCTGCGGCGCGACTGGAAACCACGAACGTCCTCCAGGATGCAAGCCGCGGCCCGGTGCCCGGCACCGCAGCGCCACCAAACTACAGCGCAGGTCCGCTCGATGCGAGTGAACCGGGCTTCAGCGATCCTGGACCGACGATCGTGAGACGTGCGCGCTCAAGGCCCATGAGACGCGAGATACTGATGCGTCGGTGCTGTTACGCTCGCCGGAGCCGGTCGCCGGTCCAACGAACGTGTTGGAGAATCGCCAAGGCGAGAGCTTTGCCTAGCGAGCGCCGCACATCACGGCGTGGAGAGAGCATGTTGCTTTGCGCGGTTTCTTCGGGTCAAGCGCAAGCCACCCAGGCCAACCACCCCGCCCAGCAGCGACCAGATCGCCAGGCTCGCCGGCTCCGGAACGGGCGACGAGTTGACCTCCAGATTGTCGATGCCGATCATCCGCGGCCAGTCGATGAACTCCAGTTTCGTCACCCCGTGAGGGAAGTACCAAGTTTCGCTTTGGCCGATGAACTGTGCGGATCACGGATGATCTCAGATGAACTGCGGATGTCACCCCGAGGTGGCGCGAATCTTCTGTTCGGACGTCTCACATCGCGGGTCGTCGCTTCCCCGCAGCCGCGCGAGAAACGCCGAAGCAAGCAACGCCGCCCAACAGGGACCAGATCGCGAGACTGGCGGGCTCGGGGGTGTGGATGGTCGCATTCAGAGTAATGTCCAACTCGTCGTTGCCGCAGCTTGGCCGCCAATAAATGGAATTGATGGTCTCGCCCGCGCCGATGAAACTCGCCGAATCAAACGCCAACTCGATGATCGAGTGCT
>JBGQHD010000654.1:0-3833 GCA_041497795.1 Planctomycetia bacterium | reverse complement strand
GTGTACCCGCCCGCCGCGGCGGTGGTTTCGGTGGTTTCGACCGAGGAGATGCTCGCAGCTTGCGAGCGAATCTTCCCGGATTGCGACGGCGTCATCGCCGCCGCCGCCCCGTGTGACTATCGCCCGGTGCGCATTGAGCCGGGCAAGATCCACAAGACCGGCCAGCCGCTGGAGCTGAACCTGATGGAAACGCCCGACATCGTGGCCACGCTGGCCGCCCACAAGCGTCATCAGTGGTGTGTCGGCTTCGCGCTGGAGACGGAGGACCAGCGGTTCCGCGCGCTGGTGAAGCTGGAGCGGAAGAGCTGCGACCTGATGGTGCTCAACGGCCCGCAGGCCATGCACTCCCTGGAGAACAGCGTCGAGATCCTCAACCGCTCGGGAGAGGTGCTGGCGACCCTGTCCGGCCCCAAGGAGCAGGTCGCTCACGGTATTCTGGCCGTGATCCAGCGCGAGCTGTGCTGAACCCGTGGGGTAGGCTTCCAGCCTGCCGGCAGGTTCCGTTCGCAGCGATCCGCGCGAATGCGTCGAACTCGACGTTAGGGCCGCAGCGACTTCACCAGGTTGGCAAACGAGAAGCTCGCCTTGAAACGGTGGTCCAGCTTCGCGCCCTGGGCGCGCAGGGCTTCCGCCTTCTCGCGGGCCGACGCCTTGCTGGCTTGCACGACGATATTGCCGGTGTTTGGCACGCGAAAGACGTACGCTTGGGGGAACGCCGACTTGATGAGGTCGATGTCGTCGTGCCACTTCTCGGTGACGTTGAGATTGAAGGCCACCAGCCCGCCGTCGGCGAGCCGCTCTTGCAGCGACTTGTAAAAGTCGAGCGTCTTGAGCCGCAGCGGCAGGCCGGCGGCGTCGGTGTCGCCGGCCGGCTTGAGGTAGGCGTCCATGTAGATCACGTCGTATTTGTCCTTGGTCTCGGCGAGGAACTTGAAACCGTCGGCCGTGACGATGCGGACGTTCCCCTCGCTGCGGGTCTCGAAATACTTCTCGGCCAGCCGCACGACGGCCGGGTCGATCTCCACCGCGTCCACTTTCAGCTCGGGGTCGTAGTGCCGGAGAAAGTGCACCATCGACCCGCCCCCCAGGCCGACGATCAGCACATGCTTCTGCTCGGGCCGAAACAGGTAGCTGGCGAACATGGCGTGGGCGTAGGGCAGCACCAGCTCGTGCGGCTTCTTGAGGTTCATCTCCGTCTCGCAGGCCTCGGCCCCGTTGTCGCGCACGAAGCACATGAACCGCAGGTCGCCGTGCCGGCGGATGCGAATATGGGAGAAATCCGACTTCTCCTCCCACTCCAGCGTGCCGAGCGGCTTGGCGGTCCCCGAGGGGCCGGCGGTCAGCGCCAGCATGCCGCCGAGCGAGAGCAGGCCGACGACCAAGGAAACCGCCAACAACAGAAACCGCGAGCGGCGAAAGCGGCGCGAGGCCGCGGATAAGCTGGCGGTCATGCTGGTCTCGTGGATGACGGATGCTGCGCACGACGGACGTGGGGCAGGCATTCCTGCCTGCCAGGCAATGTCTGCCCCACAGCCACCGACGCACGCTCCTCGTGCTTCGATTATAGCGTCCGCCAGGAATTCGCGGCAGACGGCTGCCTCGTGCCGGACCCTTACGCCCGCGCGTTGTGCGAACGGTGGAAATGCACGTGCCGCCAGCCGTGCGCTCCCTTGTGCCAGATGCGGGTTTCCTCGCACTCCACGGTGATCGGCCGTTGCTGCTCGTCCAGCCGCTGCACGAGCCGCACGTACGCAATGACCGCCGTGTCGCCCAGCAGCCGCACCTGGGGCGCCACCATCGTCGTGTTGCGTGGCCCCGACGATTTGAGGTCGAAATAAAAGCGATGGAAAGCCATCCCTTCGACCAGATGCCCGAGGGCCTCCGGCTCGAACGCTGTCAGCGACGGATCGCACAGGCGCTCGTACGTGGCCCAATCCGCCTGCGCGATGCTCTCCAGCAATTGCTGGTTTAGAGACAGCAGCTCCTGGACAGTCGTATCGGGCATGGCGCCTCGGAGAGTTGGCTTGGCAACAGCAAGGGCGAGAGTCCTATTCGTCCCCGGCGCCTAATAGTGTCCAGACGGTATCGTGTGCTCCACAGCCCAATACGGGCCTGGAACCTTGTCCACGAGGTGCATGTATGCCTGATCCGCCAACTCCTTCGTCGGAAAGCGCAGTTGCACGCCGGCCGCAGTCTCAACGGCGCCCTCGTCCAAGAGGGCCTTGGTAAGTCTTTCCTCGGGAACAGGATCGCCTTTCTTCCGCATCGCTACAACTTGGTAGGGAAGCAAGCCAAGCTCGATTGCCTCTTCCATGGTGATACCTGTGGCAATGGTTATGTGACTAGCCATCGATGGGTCCACGCGCTGATAAGCGTCGAGAATGATGCTGCTCCGATACTCGCTGGGCACATCCCTCCACCGTTGCCAAACCACAAACACATGATACGTGCCCGTTTGGGGGATCTCAGTCTCGTAAACCAACGGGCCACCCAGCGCGGGAGCGGAACGCAGTTCGTTAGCAATGGCGCTCACGATCTCTTCGCGAAGTGCTGGACTCATCGTGTCACTAAGCTTGTACCTTGGCATGGCTTATCCCCATAAACTGCCGTATTGCTGCTCGAACCAATTGGTGGAGTGCCGCACTGACGAGATATCGTTCGGCGTCGGCACCAATGTTCGATACCGCAGACTTGGCCGCCACCGATCATAGACAATGTCCGCATGAGAACGAAGCTGCATCGCCAAGGATTGAGAGAAACCTGTTGACCGCCGCTGGCGCGTAACGATAAGCAGTTTTGCCCAGCCCGACAGGTCGTGCGGCTCGTTACTCATCAGTTTCTCTTGACGAGCCTGTTTCTCGGCGAGTTTTCTCGCCCGAGACGTGATATCGGTATCCAGCCCGTACTCAATCAGGCGGAAATATGCCGCGCCCACAAGCATCTCTACCACGTAGCCGTACAGATAGATTGCGGCCAAGCGGCGTCCGGCATCTCTGAGGACCTCCGCATCTTGCAGTCGCCACGGAACGGCCCCTTCAAGCTTACGAACGATATCGGTCCCAATTTGATCACAGAGCGTTCGTGCGCTGATCATGTGCGGTCTTCGTCATTGGTCGTTACCCGGCCGCCACTTGATGTTGCAGCCGATGCTCGGCTTCTGCTCCGCCGACGGAGCGCGGCCGGCCAGCACGGCGTCCAGGGCCGCCCGCAGGTCGGCGCCGTCGTTGGGCTTGCCGTTGCCGGGCCGGCTGTCGTCCATTTGCCCGCGGTAGGCCAGCTTGCCCTTGCGGTCGAACACGAAGAAGTCCGGCGTGCAGGCGGCCCGGTAGGCCTGAGCGACCTTCTGCGTCTCGTCGTACAGATATGGGAAGACGTAGCCGGCCGCCTGCTTCTCCTCCTTCATCTTGGCCGGGCTGTCGGCTGGGTAGGCCGCCGCGTCGTTGCTGCTGATGCCGACGATGGCCGCAGCCTTGGCCTGATAGTCGCGGGCCAGTTGGGCAAACGCCGAGCGGACGTGCTGCACGTACGGGCAATGGTTGCAGATGAACGCCACCAGCAGGGCCGGCGCGCCGGCGAAGTCGCCCAGCGAGACCAGCTTGCCGTCGGTATCGGGCAGCCGAAAATCCGGGGCCGCCATGCCCAGCGGCGCCATCGTGGAGGGGGTGAGTGCCATGAGGGTTCTCCTAGATCTTCGAGAGCAGCTCTTTCCAGCGCTTCCAGCCGGCGTCGCGGCCCTGCTTGTTGGCCGCGTTGGCGTCGGCCGCCTCGCCGGCGCGCATGAAGCCGTGGCCGGCCCCCTCGTAGGTCACCGGCTCGTAGGTCTTGCCGGCGTC
>JBGQHD010000653.1:0-3834 GCA_041497795.1 Planctomycetia bacterium | reverse complement strand
GTTGCTCCAGGCCACGAACCGCCTGGCGGAGGCCGAGCCGCTGATGCGCCGGGCGCTGGCCATCGACGAGCAGTCGTACGGACCCGATCACCCCGACGTGGCGACCCACCTCAACAACTTGGCGCAGTTGCTCCAGGCCACGAACCGCCTGGCGGAGGCCGAGCCGCTGATGCGCCGGGCGCTGGCCATCGACGAGCAGTCGTACGGACCCGATCACCCCAACGTGGCGATCGACCTCAACAACTTGGCGCAGTTGCTTAGGGACACGAACCGCCTGGCGGAGGCCGAGCCGCTGATGCGGCGCTGCGTCGTCATCTGCCACAAGTTCGGGAAAGCCACGGGCCATCAGCATCCGCATATGCAGAGCGCGATCGAGCACTACCGCCGACTGTTGGCGGCGATGGGCCTGAGCCCCGCGGAGATCGCCGCCAAGCTGCGGGAAGTCCTGGGAGGATCGGCGTAACGGGGTCGGGAGTCGATTTCGTGACAAGATAGTAGCCGTCTCGCTCCGCGAGACGGATTCCATCTCGCGGAGCGAGATGGCTACTTTGAAGCGGTCACACGCTGGGGTATTGCCGGCAATACTCATACAGCGCCATCGCCGTCGCCGTGGCCACGTTGAAGCTGTACGGCAGGCCGTACACCGGGACTTCAACGGTACGGTCGAGCAGGGCCAGCACGTCGTCCGTCAGCCCCAGCCGTTCGTTGCCGATCACCAGCACCGTGCTCCGCTGGAAGCGAAAGTCGTAGAGGCTCTCCGAGCCGCTCGTCTGTTCCAGGCCCACGAGCTGCCGGCCTTCGTCCTTCAGCCGCTTGAGCACGGGCGGCAGCGAGCGGTGGATTTCCAGCTCGACGGTGTCGGCGCCGTCTCGGGCGATCTTGGCCAGTGCCTTGGCCGTGCCGCAGGCAATCACCTTCGAGATGCCGCAGCAGCCCGCCGTGCGGAGGATGTGCGACAGGTTGACGTTGCTGCGCAGCGGAGCGCAGGCGACGAGCAGCTCCCGCGGCCGCTCTAGCGGCGCGGGGGGCTTGTGACGCTGATGGACGAACTCCGGCATCGAAGGGCCATTCGAAAGAGCGGTGACGCAACCTGGGACCTGGGCTGCGCAGCTCCGCCGTTGGCTGCTATAATCCGCCGCGGGAGACCCCAAGGTGCCAAACTAGCCCGACGCGCAAGCGAGGGACTCCCAGGGTTTGGTTATCGCCTGATATTCGCCAATTCTCCTCAGCCCGCGCCCGACGTTCGCCCATGCCGCCACGCAAGAGCCGCATCCTGATCGCTGATGATAATGCCCAAAACGTGGAGCTGATGGAAGCCTACCTGGCGGGCGTGGACTGCGACACGGCCGTGGCCGTGGACGGGGCCGACACGCTGGACAAGGTGGCCCAGTTCCAGCCGGACCTGATTCTGTTGGACGTGATGATGCCCAAGGTGAGCGGCTTCGAGGTCTGCAAGAAGCTCAAGGGCAGCCCGGCCACGCGGGGCATCATGATCCTGATGGTCACCGCCCTCAACGAGCTGGGCGACATCGAGCGGGCGGTCAACGTCGGCACCGACGACTTCCTCAGCAAGCCGGTGAACAAGGTGGAGCTGCTGAAGCGCGTGGACAACATGCTCAAGCTGCGGCACGTCACCGACGAGGTAGAACGGCTGCGGCGATACATCCAGCAAATGGAAGACACCTCGGGCCCGCGCCGCACGTAGAACGGAATGTCATTCCGTTCGTCAGCCGTGGCGGCAAGCGGCAGGCTTAGGACGGGGTGGCACGCTCAGAGCATGGATGCAATGGGCGTGGAGCGGCGAGTGCGCGGCGAGCGCACCATGAACCACGCCCTTCACATCCATGTTCAGGGACGTGCCACCCAACGCCAAACAGTCATGCTCAGCCGCGGCAAACTGATCGTGCTGGCCATCCTGCTGCTGGCCGTGGCGCTGGCGGTGGTGAACATGATCTTTCAGACGCGGGCCTCGGGCCGGGCCGTGGCCCACTGGGGGCCGGAGGCCTCGCGGCTTATTCTCAGCGCCAGCCAAGCGGAGATCGTCAAGCTCGAGCCGGTCCCCGCCGGTTCGCCCGAGAACCAGGAGACCGAGTACCTGGACGTCGGCTCGCAGCGATTCGCGATCGCCGGACGGCAAGATATCGCGCAGGCCCACGGAGCGTTGCACGTTCGCCGGGCGCTGGTGGCCGACAGCCTCTATGACTGGGGGCCCTTTCACGAGACGCCGCCGAAGTGGCAAAAGTGGCGCTATGCGCTGCGGTTTCGTGAAGGGGAAGCCGAGTTCACGATACTTTTGGCCGAGGGCTGCGTGGCCGCGTCGTCGCTGACCGATGCGCAGCCTCTGCCGGTGCGCGCAAACGATCAGGGAGGATCGCCACTGTACGAGTTCGTGGATGAGCAATTCCCGCGATGACGGGGTCGGCGGCGCCACAGGACGTTCGGCTGTCTCACCGCAACGCGAGCGCTCCGGTCAAGGCCAGCTTCCCCACGGCCAGAATGGCGAGCACCACCGCCGTGGACGCGGCCAACAGCGTCCCCCACTTCCAGCGCTCTTGCGGGCGGAACACGGTGAGCGAAATGAGCACGCCGAATGCCAGTCCTGCCGCGTGCGCCACATTGGCCACGGGAAGAACCGACAGCGACGTCAGGAGGATGCAAAGAAAGAACCAGCCGATCATGGTTTGCACCATGGCCGGCTCGCAGACCAGGGCAAAATCGCGCCGGTATCGTCGTCCGAACCACAGCAGGCCGAAGAGGCCGTAGTTGACGCCGGAGAAACCCACGATCGACACAAGGCGGTGGTCCGGGTCGCGCGGGTCTGGAAAGAGGTAATTGCTCCACAGGAACTGGGGAAGCGACGACACGAAAGCCAGGAACACGACGAGCAGCAGCATTCGGCGCCAGCGCAGCCAGTCCTCAATGACCGAGCCGAATACGCCCAGCATGTAGATGTTGAAGAACGCGTGCAGTATTCCGCCGTGCAGCAGCGTCGTCGTAAAGGGCCGCCAGATCTGCCAGCGCCAAAATTCGCCGTCGAGGAAGGGCGCCCAAATGATTGGCAGAATGCCCAGCCACTGGTTGTAGAATCGCAGCCGCGAATCCTCGTCGAGCAGCCCAAACAGCTCCAGGGCCACCATCGTGACCATCAGCAGCAAAGTCACCGGCGTGCGTTCGAAGCTCAGTTGCGGCAGCATGGCACGTTCTCGCTAGACCGATAGGATTGTCTTGCGCCATTTTTAGCTTGCAGGGTCGAAAAGACCAATGCGGCCTTCGTACAATGGATGCTCGATCAAGCCTCGCCGTTGGCTCGCGACTGAACGGCGGGCCGACGCATGCCCTAACTGGTTCACTCAATGACACGATCCGCCGCTCCGTCGCCCATGGAGATCGATTGCCGCACGGTTAAGGAGATGCTCGATGCCGGCGGCGACTTTCTGCTGCTCGATTGCCGCGAGACCGATGAGCACGCCAAGGTGGCCATCGCCGGGGCCACGCTGCTGCCGATGAGCGAAATCACCGACCGCCTCGGCGAGCTGGAGCCGCACCGGCAGCGGCGAATCGTCGTCCATTGCCACCACGGCGGACGCAGCCTGCGCGTGGCCGACTGGCTGCGGCAGCAGGGATTTGCCCAGACGCAAAGCATGACGGGCGGCATCGACCGCTGGGCGACCGAGATCGACCCCAGCGTGCCGAGGTATTAAGGCGCGTAACCGTCCCAGCCCGCCAGTCAATGACACGTTGATGATCCTCATCCGCTGCCTGATTGCTTTGGCTGTCCTCTTCGCCGGCGCGTCGTTCCTCAGCGCCGCCGAGCGCTACACGGCCCGGCTGGAG
>JBGQHD010000652.1:0-3843 GCA_041497795.1 Planctomycetia bacterium | reverse complement strand
GGGAATAATCGCCGCGCAGCCTCGTGCCTCAGGCTGAAAACTGCTAGAATCCACCGCTTGCGAAAAGGCAGCCTGTGTAGGCTCTCTGAGCGTGCTCCCCGCGGCGAAAAGGCGGAGAACGCGCGTCATCAGCCGCTCGATTTGCGGCTTCATTCCTGGGACGGATCGCAGCTAGTGGACGGCGTCATTCGTATCCCGTTAGCCGAGTTTTCCGCCGTTGGCGACCACCCGTACGGTGTGACCACGAGTGCCGGGCCGCGCGGCGTGACGACCCTGCGCTGGCTCGTCGCCGGGCCGGAGAGCGCGCTGACTTGCGCCGCGGCCGAGGCGATCGTCGCCCACGATGCCGCGCTGGGGCCGATTGTCCTCTGTGGCCCCTCCGGGGTCGGCAAGTCGCACTTGGCGTGGGGTCTGGCGGCACGATGCGAGCAGTCGGCAGGAGAACGTCGAAGCGTCAACTCAGGCGAGCGTCGAAGCGTCAGCTCGACGTGCATCGCCTCGGTTCACATCGTGGCGGCGGCGGACATCACCAGCGACGAAGCCACCGCGCCACGGCCTGAAGCAATGCGGCCCGGCCGGTCGGCCGCCGGAAATCGCCCGCAACCGGCCGCCGATCTCGATCTGTTGATCGTCGAGGACGTGGGCGACCTGCGGGACCGGCCGATCGCCCAGCAGCAGTTGACGCACCACTTGGACGAAGTCGCCGCGCGGGGCGGATTGGTGGTCGTCACCAGCCGCGAGCCGCCCGGTGAAAGCCGCGCGCTAATGCCTACGCTCCGCAGCCGGTTGGTCGGCGGATTGGTCGTGCCCATGGCGATGCCCGGCCTGGCGGCGCGGCGTGCGCTGCTCGCCGATTGGGCCGCGCTGCTGGGCGTGTCGCTCGCCGAGGAAGCGGCTGACCTCCTGGCGGCGGGTCTGGAACTGTCGCCGCCGCAACTGCGGGGCGCGGTGGTCACGCTGGCCTGCGCCACGAACGGCCACGTGGACGAGTCTCTCCGAGACTCGACTTCGCGTCTCGGAGAGACGCGGCCACGTGGTGCGAGCGGACGCTCGGCAACGATCGATCCCGCCGCCGCGCGCAGCTACGTCGCCACGCATGGCACGACGGGCGAGGTCTCGCTGCGGACGGTGGCCGCCAAGACCGCGCGGTACTTCGGCCTCACGCTGGCCGACCTCAAGAGCAGCTCACGCCACCGCAACGTCGTCGAAGCCCGCGCCGTGGCCATGTACCTGGCCCGCCGAATGACGGGCTTGAGTCTGGAGCGGATTGGGGCCTATTTCGGCGGCCGCGACCACACCACCGTGCTGCACAATTGCCACCGCACCGAAGAGTTGCAGGCCACGGACGCCGTGACGCGCCACGCGGTGACCGCCTTGGAAGACGCCTTGAAGCGCAGCTCCCGCAGTTCGGCCAGCCGCGAAAGAGCTGCCCACGAGAAAAGCCGTGGAAGAAAGCACCGAAGAAAATATTGTGGAAAACCTGTCGCCGGATTGGCGCTTTCGGGCGTCTGACTCGCGGAAGTCAACAGCGGCAACGGGAACTCGATCGGGATGATGGAAACGACGACCACCGCCAACAGGCCACCGACGGAGGATAAGCCGGTTTTCCCCAACCCTGTTTGGCTCCGGCCGAGCCGTAATCGCTGACCCGACAAGGCACTAACCGCCCGGCTGTTAACTGCCTTGACAATTTGTCCTGTTGCCCAACGACTACGACTGAAGATTTCTTTTACATCTAGCAATTCATTCAGTCCACTCCATGAAGATCACCTGCCATCGAGACAAGCTTGCGGCCGCCTTCGGCACCGCCGCCAGTGTGGCGCCGGGCCGTAGCCCCAAGCCAATCCTGCAAAACGTCAAGCTGGATACCGAGACCGACTCAGTCACGCTAGCCGCCACCGATCTGGAGATCGGCATCCGCGTGCAGCTTCCCGGCGTGGAGATCGAGCAGGCCGGCAGCGTCGTGCTGCCGGTCAAGCGATTCGGCGACATCGTCCGCGAAAGCCAGGACGAGATTCTCCATCTGGAAAGCGACGGGCAAAGCCTCACCGTTTGGGGCGAGCACAGCGAGTTCCGCCTGCCCGTGCAAAGCCCGGACGAGTTTCCCGCCGTCTCGACCTTCACCGAAGAGAAGTACCACGAGCTGCCGGCCCGGCTGTTCCGCGAGATCGTCCGCCGCACGGCCTTTGCCACCGACGTGGAGAGCACCCGCTACGCCCTGGGCGGCGTGCTCTTGGAGATGCTACCCGACAAGATCGTGGCCGTCGGCACCGACGGCCGCCGCCTAGCCAAGATGGAAGGGCCGGCCATCTCGGTCGGCGGCCATCAGACGGGCGACAACATGGTGATCGTTCCCACGCGGGCCATGCAGGTCATGGAGCGGGCCATCAGCGACGCCGACAGTGAGATCTGCATCGCCCATCGGGCCAACTCCGTGCTGGTGAAAAGCCCACGCGTGACGATCTCCACGACGCTGGTTGCCGGCCGCTTCCCCCGCTGGCGCGACGTGTTCCCGAATAAGAGCGGCGCCAAGCCGATCGACATGGTCGTCGGCCCGCTGCACGCGGCCACGCGGCAGGCGGCGATCATGACCAGCGAGGAAAGCCGCGGCGTGGATTTCACCTTCGGCGAAGGGCAGCTCGTGCTCACTGCGCGGGCGGCCGAGGCCGGCCAGTCGCGCGTCGAGCTGCCCATCCCCTACGACGGCGAGAAGATCGCCATCACACTCGACCCCGGCTACCTGACCGACTTCCTCCGCGTGCTGGAGGCCGAGAAGTCGGTGACGCTATACCTCACCGACTCAGAAAGCGCCGCCACACTGCACACCGACGACGGCTATGCCTACGTAATCATGCCGCTGGCGAGAGAAAAGTAACGCAAAGTAGCAGGCACGCTCCGCGTGCCGTCCGCAGCGAAGGCGTTGAGGTCGAGAATAAAAATGCACAAGACCAACCCTTGGCTTTTGTTCTTTGGAGGTATGCTCGCCGCGATAGTTTTCGGCGTAGGGCTAACTGCCGTTTTCGTGTGGGGCGTGTCGGAAATCACAGCAGATAACGGAGGGCTGACGTATGTGACAACGATGCAGCCGGCTGCAGATGGATATGAGGGCGCAGGCGAGGTTCGAAGAGATTTGGGCGAGTTTGCCCCAGTCCTGATTATGTCAGAGCAGATGTTTGAGCAACTTCAGAAGTCACAAGCCAAAGTGCGATTCTCGGTGTGTCAGGGTGGGCGTGTGGTTCTTGACGACGAGATACCGTGCGAGCAGATGGTTTATTCCCCTTCGTTCAGGACCGCATTTATGCCGCAGCAGTCGGGAGTGCGACTTAGTTCTGGCGATGCAGGTGAGCTGCGGGCAACGATTTGCGGCGTACCTACTGGTATGGCAAGAGAAGGGATAAGACTTGGAGCCTTTAGGTATGGCTGGAAGTAGTGGCAAACAACGACGCGCGTCGCAGAGCGCTCCGTAGCGGATTTGTAAAGCAGAGCGATGTCGCGCCTCGGTTACGGCACACGGAGTGTGCCTACTACTGAAAGCAACCATGCGTACCCGCCAACCCCGCAAGATGGCCGACGTGCTCAGCGAACTGCTGGCGCGCACCGGCTGCGCGCGGATCCGGGCCACGGAGGGCTTGGAGCAAGTCTGGCAATCGATTGTGAAAGACCCGCTGGCGGCCTACACCAAGCTGGGCCACCTGCGGCGCGGCGTGTTGGACGTGTATGTGACCCATTCGCCCATGCTGCAAGAACTGTCGTTCCGCAAGCAGGAGCTGTTGCGAGGACTCATCGACCGCCTGCCCGACCAAGGCATCAGGGACCTGCGCTTCCGCCTGGCGGCCGTCGAAT
>JBGQHD010000651.1:0-3853 GCA_041497795.1 Planctomycetia bacterium | reverse complement strand
GTTCAGTTCTGCGCTGCACCAGCGCTCGGACCTTGGCGGCCAGCACGGCAAAGCTGACGGGCTTGAAGACAATGTCGTCAACGCCTCGGGCGAGGAGGTCCTTGGCCAACTTGGGCTCCATCACTCCCGTGTGGATCACGATCACGGGCCGCTCAGGAAGGTTCAGCAAGTCCACCGCCAAGGCATGTCCGTGCCGATTGGGCATCCGCAGATCGGTCACGACCGCGTCATATTGCTTGCCGGTGACCTGCTGCAGCGCCTCGACGCCATCGGCCGCGAAGTCGCAGGTGAAGCCCTCCTTCGCCAGGGCGGCGCCCACGAGCTTGCGCACGGGGACTTCATCGTCTACGACCAGCGCGTGGTATTGCGGAGCCGGCATCGAGGCCTCCTTAAGTGCATCCGTCCTTTCCATCTTCCAAGCATAGGTCAGCGGCACGGCAAGTGCGGCACGCCAGACGGCTTATGCAGGGACGGGTTCCTTCGGACCGGCCAGCGCCGCCACGGCCGCCAGCACGCCAGGGTGTTGGCTTTCGATCGGCCAGGAGCCTACGACGTTCGAGCTGAACGCCGGCGGCGGGCCGCGCCGTCGCTGGCCCTTGGCAACGGGACGGGGATCGCGAATCCATGCCAAGCGACTCGGCCACGCGGCCGGCGACGCGCGCAACAGCAACATCCACGTCGCCAGGTCGATCCGCAGCAGAAAGTCGTTGCGCCGCAGCGCGCGGTGGAGGATGACGTCCAGCTCATCCGCCAGCGCCACGTCCACCGGCTCTTCCATGGTCACGGCGACGAGGGTCACCGTCTTCGCGGCAGACGATGCCGACGATGCTGCGTGCCGAGCCAAATACCGTCGCGTAATCTCGACGGGGTCCGCATAAGGCAGAGTGAAGCTGAAGGTGCTGCCCGCGCCCGGCGTGCTGCTCAAGGACAGCCGGCCGAGGTTCGACTCCACGAATTGCTTGGCGATGGTGAGGCCCAGCCCGAAGCCCCGCGTGGAACCCCGGACCGAGGGTGCGGTCAATTGCCGGAATCGTTGGAAGATCGCGCGCTGATGCTCCGCGTCGATCCCCGGGCCATTGTCCGTCACGCCGAAGAGCAGCTCGGAACTGTCCGCCTGCGGCCGCGCCCACAGCTTCACCCGTCCCGGATGGCCGCAGAACTTGATGGCGTTGACCGCGAGGTTCACGATCACGCGCCCGACCTTTTCATCGTCGCAGAATACGGCCGGCAGCCCTGGGCTGACGTCGACCTCGAACGCAACGTCGTGGACCGTGGCTTTCTGCTGAAGAACGGGCAGCACGCGGGTGAGGATGTTCCCGACGTGGCACTCGCGGCGACGGACACGCATCGCGCGGGCCTCGATCGCGCTGACGTTCAGCATGTCGTCCGTCATCCGCTGGAGGTCGTCCGTGCGGTCTTCGATGACGGCCAGCAAACGCGACTGTTCCTCCGTGACGGGGCCAGTGACTCGCTCGCGCATCAGCGACGCGTATTCCTTGATCACCGCCAGGGGCGTGCGAAACTCCTGGGTAAGAGCGTCGAGGAACGTTTGAGCCGTGCGGCGGGCTTGGACCAGACGGCGATGCTTGTGCTGCAAACGCCCTTGGCGATTCCGCAGGCGGCCGACCTGCCGCAGATTGCCGGCAATCGCACGGTGCCGATCGAGCGAATTGCGGATGGCACGCAGCAGCCGAGGCGCGGTCAGTTCCTCCTCGAGCAGAAGATCTTGCACTCCCATGCTCAGCGCTCGGGACGCCGCGAGGTCGTCGAGCCCCGACGCCAGCACCACCCAGGGCGGGTCGGGGAAACGCCGGCGGATGCTCTCCAAGGTCTCCCACTCTTGGCTGTCCGGCCGCGGCAGTTGGACGAGGACCGCGTCAAATGTCGTCAAGTCGGAACGGGCGGGCACGGCGGCGAGCGAGGCGCAGTCCTCCACTGTCCAGGGCTCACCGCTCTGGGCGAGCGCCTCGCGCACGAGGTCGCTTACGCCCTGACTGGTTTGAACGCGAAGAAGCCGCATGTCGACCTTTCGCTTCGAAGGGAGACCGCACGGGCCGTTTTGCCCTCATAAAGCGTAGTCCACGAACAGCCGGTCGGCTTTGCCGTTGCCGACTCGGCGATCATGAGCTACCTGATAGTGGGGGGAGCCACAGCCGCATGGGCTTCCCGCGAGACCATTCCACCGAGCCACCGCCACCGCGAGGTTGTTACCCAGGCCCTCTCTTGGCCGCCAGTTATCACCTGCTCTGCTCTTAGCACCCGGCCTGCGGCGTTGCGGTAGTCAATGCTGAGCACGGATGAAGTCTCCCTCGATTCGGGGGACGCGCCCGACATTGCGACACGCAAATCCAGCCGCCCCAGCTCGAGCTGACGCTGCGCGCCGACGTAAAGAGGCGGGCGGATGTGCGGATACTGCGTGACGTAAGGGACATCACTCCACCCATTTATCCTGATCCATGTTGCCCGCGATCGATGCACCGTCTGTCGAAGTCCTGCTGTTTGAGGTGTCCGGCCAGGGCTATGGTCTGGCGGCCCGCGACGTGCAAGAAGTCGTGCGGGCGGCGCTGAGCGTTCCGCTGCCCAAAGCGCCGGCCGTGATCGAAGGCGTGCTGAACCTGCGGGGGAGGATCGTTCCGGTCTTCGATATCCGTCAGCGATTCGGGCATTCCGCCAAGCCGTTGGAGCCGGACGACCAGTTCATCATCGCCCGGTCGGGCCAGCGCCTGGTGGCCCTGCACGTGGATCGCACCACCGCGCTGGTGCAATTGGACGCCGACCAGTTGGAAGCGGCGCGGGCCGTCGTGCCCGGCGCGGAATACGTCTCGTGGATGGCGAAACTGGCCGACGGTGTCGTGCTGATCCACGATCTGCAGACCTTTCTCTCGCGTGCTGAATCCGCGGAGCTGGACGCGGCGCTGACCGCCTTGCAGCCGGAGGGCAGCGCCGCATGATGGCCGCCACCTGCTCCCAAAGGGATTTTGAGGCCGTGATCCGGGCGCTCGGCGAGCGCACGGGCTTGAGTTTTGCGCCCAACCGCTACGATCACGCCGAGCTAGGCATCCGGCGGGCGATGGCGCGTGCCGGCATGGCCGACCCGGTCCGCTACCGAGAGCTGATCGAATCGGATTCCGGAGCCCTGGACGGCCTGATCAACGAATTGACGGTCGGCGAGACGTACTTCTTCCGCGAGCCGGCGCAGTTCGAGTTCGTGCGCGGCGAGTGGCTGCCGGAAATCACCAGGGCGAAGGGGGCGGAACATCCGCTCCGCGTGTGGAGCGCGGGCTGCGCGTCGGGCGAGGAAGCGTATTCGCTGGCCATCTTGCTGGAGCAGGAGAACCGCGCCGGCCAGGCGCACATCGTGGCCACCGACATCTCGCGAGCCGCGTTGGCCAAGGCCCGGCAAGCGGCCTACAGCACCTGGTCGCTGCGCGGGGAAGGGGCCGATTTGGCCTGGCCTTACCTCACACGTAACGACGACCGGTGGGTCCTCAATGACCGCATCCGCCAACTCGTCTCTTTCGAATACCTGAACCTGGCGCTCGACGCCTATCCGTCACTGGCCAGCGGCATCTGCGGCCTGGATCTCATCCTCTGCCGCAACGTGCTGATCTACTTCGATCCGGAGACGATTCGCCAGGTCGCGCGGCGGCTCTTCGCCTCGCTGGCGGAGGGCGGCTGCCTGTTGTGCGGGCCGTCGGACCCCGTGCTCACGGACCTGGCGCCCTTCCAGGTCACCGCCGCGCAGGCGGGGCTGGTTTATCGGCGGGGCAAGGCGGCCGAGAATCCGGCTCGTCCCTCGCCCGTCCTTGACCGCCCAGGCGAGCCATCGGCGCCCGCGATTCCGCAACGCGAC
>JBGQHD010000650.1:0-3854 GCA_041497795.1 Planctomycetia bacterium | reverse complement strand
CAGCTCGTCCGACGGCGAATCGCCTCCGCGACGCACGAGCGCGAGGCGAATTCCGCCCTGCCGGCGTGGGACGAGAGATCGGGTAGCGTCTTGCTACGGTATCGACCTGAGGCCCGTCAGCTTTTCAACGATGTTCGCGGTCTGGCCGCGTTAGGTTGCGTCGCGCACGGCACAACCCCTACGGCCGGCGTTTGCACACCTCGATGGACGCCTCGCGCAAGCGGGCGAGCGTCAACGCCAGCCAAGAGTGGCCCATTGGTGGAGGATGCCGGAGCCGCGGCATGCAGCGGCGTGCAGCGGCACTTAGCGCGTGACTTTGCACTTCGGCAAGGCGGCTTGCAGTTGGTCTACGCCTTGCTGAGTAACCCGCGTGGTGGCCACGGTCAGCGCCGTGAGCGTCGTCAAGCCTTTGAGCGACATCAGGCCTCCGTCGCTCGTTTGCGTGCCGTCGAGGTTCAGCGTCTTGAGCCGCGGCAGTTTGCCGACGAAGGCCAGGCCCTTGTCGGTGACATCCGTGCCGGTCAGGTTCAGCGTGGTGAGCGACTTGAGGTTCTGAAGGTGTTCCATCCCCTTGTCGCCGGCGGCCATGCGATTGACCCTCAGATTGACCAGGCCGAACAGCTTGCCGACGTGCTCTAGTCCTTGGTCGGTGAGCCGGGTTTCGCCGAGGTACAAGCTCTCCAGCCGCGGCAGCTCGGCCAGAGGCGCCAGGTCGCCGTCCGCCAGATCCTGACAATTGGTGAGATCCAGCGTCCGTAGCTCGCGGCAGCCGCCGGAAAGCTGGGCCAATCCCTGGCCGGTGAGCTTGCTCGAGGCGAGGTTCAACGTACTGAGCCGCGGCAGCCCGGCCACGGTCGAGAGGCCGGCGCCCTTCAACGGCGTGCCCAAAAGGTCGAGCGACTCGAGCTGCGTAAACGGCTTGAGGAACTTCAGCGCGTCATCCCGCACGCCGGTATTGCGCAGCGTGAGCACCCGCAACTGGGTGAGGTTGCCGAGGTGCTCCAGTGCGGAGCCGTCGACGTCCGTGCCCTCCAGGTTCAAGTCTTCCAGGCGTGCCAGCGGGGCCAGATGGCGCAGTCGTTCGTCGGCCACGTTGCGTGCCAGCCGCAGGTTGAGTGACTTCAGGTTGACCAACGTGCCTAGCTGTTCCAGGCCGGAGGGGCCGCTGCCGATGGTGACATCGCCCAGCCCGAGAGTCTCCAGGCTCGTCAAGGTGCCGATCACCGCCATGCCGTCGGCCACGGGCGAAGAGCCCAGGTCCAGGCTCTTGATTTGTTGCAGGCCGCGCAGCTTCTCCAGGCCTTCGGCGGTGGCAGACGCGCAATTGACGAGCCGCACCGAGGTGAGCTGAAAGGGTTCGTCGGGCAATTGCTTGGCATTGGCTGCTGTCTTGGCCGGCGCCTTGCTCGCCGTTTGAAAGTTCACGTTGCCGCCGACCGACAGCACCCAGGCGGCCGCGCGGCGGTCCGGATCGATGGCGGCCGCTTGTTTTCCGGGCGTCGCGCCGCCCAGACTGGTGGGATGCACCAGCTTGGCATGGCCGTCGAGCATTCGCAGCCGCAGGACGGAGAAGGTCGCGCCCGAGTCGGCGTTGACGGCCAGCAAGCGGTCCTCCGGCAATTTCCAATAGTCCGGCACGCCGCACTCCGCGGCCTTTCCCTGCCATTGCACGAAGCGTTGCCCTTCCTTCTTGACCTCGATATCGAGCTGCTCGCCTTGGCGGCGGACCGCGATCGAGAAACGGTGATCCATGCTGTCGCGCAGCGAGTAGCTGCGGGCCGTCGGGTTGGCGGCATCCTGCTGGGCGAAGTTCTTGAGGCCCAGCAGCGCGTACGACCCCGACATGTTCAGGGCGAAGCAACTGGCGCCGCCCCCCACGGGCAGGGCGATCACCACGTCGCGTTCGTGCTGAAAGCGGACCGTTGCCACCAATTCGAAACTGCCTTCCGGCGCGACGGGCAGATAGCATTGCAAATGGAACCCCGGCGCGGCGATCAGCGTTCCCGCCTCGTTCTTCCACGCGCCGGTGACAGCGTCCTTCTCCGCATCCACCAAGGACGCGAGATCCACCCACCCGGTCTCCGGCGTGATCGTGTCGCCGATCGAGACCGACGCGAGTTGCACGATTTCTCCGTCGGCCGGTCCTCCCGGGGCCGGCTTCGCGGCGCGTCGCCAGAATAGGAAGAACAGCACCGCCACGCCGGCCAGCCCGGCCAAAGCGACTGCCGCGAACAAGCGAGACCGACTGCTCCGCAGCTTCCGGATGCCGCTCGAGGAACCCGCCGGATCGAGTGGCCCACCTCCCGCCAGCACCGGATCGGTCGAATCAGACTCGCGCGGGATCGTATCTTCGGCCCCAACCAGCGCCGGCCGGAGCGGGGAAACCGCAGGGCCGCTCGAGACCGTGGAACCCTTCATGCCGCCGAGGTTGGCGAAGAAACTCGAGAACAGGTCGTCGTTCGCGGGCGGATCGTCGAGCACGTGCCGCTCCGGCGGCGGACCGCCGGGGCCCAGGCACGCCCGCAAGGCCACGATGACCTCGCTCATCGACTGGTAGCGGTCGCCCGGCCGCTTGGCCACCATCCGCCGGAAGACGTCGTCGAGCGCCTCCGGCACGTCGTCCCGCCGGTCGTGCAGCGAGGGGATCGGCTCCTCCCGGTGAGCCAGCAGCTTGATCATCATCGTGTCTCCCTCATAGAGACACTCGCCCGTGAGCAGCCGGAACAACGTGCAGCCCAGCGAATAGATGTCGGATCGCTGGTCGGCGCTGTGCGTGTCGCGGGCCTGCTCGGGACTCATGTAATCGACCGTGCCCATGATCTGGCCGGTCGCGGTGAGCTGCGAGTTGGCGCCTGAATCGTTGAAGCCCGGCTCGTCTTCGAACCGCGCCAGGCCCATGTCGAGAATCTTCACCTGGCCGTCGCGGCTGAGCAGCAGGTTGCCCGGCTTGATGTCCCGGTGCACGACCCCTAGCCCATGGGCGAACTCGAGCCCTTTGGCCGCTTGGCTGATCCAATCGACGACCTGAGCGACGGGCAGCACGCCGCTTTCCTTGACGATGCTGGCCAGGTCGCGGCCGTCGACGAACTCCATGACCAAGAAGTGCATCCCCTGGTGCTCGCCGGCGTCGTAGGCCGTGACGATGTTCGGGTGATTCAGCTTGGCGGCGGCCTCGACCTCGCGATAGAAGCGATCGACCGTCTCGGCCTTGATCGCCGAGGGGGGCAGCACCTTGATCGCCACCACCCGCTTCATGCGGCGGTGCTGCGCCTTGAGCACCACGCCCATGCCGCCGGCGCCGATCCGGTCCAGCACGACGTACTCGCCGAACATCAGGGTGCCCTGCTTCCCCTGGTAGATGATCGACGCCTGGTACTTCGTCAGCCTGCCGTCGCGGATCAGGGCCTTGGCCAACTGCTGGACGTCCTTGGGCCGCTTTTCCGCGGGCAGGCCGTCGGTGTACGACGACACCTCGTCGGCAGACAACAGCCCGCTTTGCGCCAGGCACTCCACGAACTCTTCGAGCGAAACGGCCATCCGGGCAACCTGTCGGGCAGTTCGGGCAGTCAAGCGGACCGTTCGATTATAACGGCCGAGGCGGCCGGGGCGACAGTAGTGGCAACACCAGAACCCTACGTGCCACGGTTCGTGCCATGCAGTCGCGTCTCTGCGAGACGCGAAGCGAGTCTCGGAGAGACTCGCCCACGTGCCACCAACACCGCGTACTGATGCGTGTTGCCTGGTTGGCCAAAAGCCTATAAAGTAGACCCTCCCACTCGCCCGGGTGGCGGAATTGGCAGACGCGCATGGCTCAGGACCATGTGGCCCTTACCGGTCGTGCAGGTTCAACTCCT
>JBGQHD010000649.1:0-3859 GCA_041497795.1 Planctomycetia bacterium | reverse complement strand
GCCGAACCGTCGGGCGGCTGTTTCTCCGTGGCCTGCTTCTCCTTTTCCGCCTCACGTCGAATTTGATCGACGAGCTGGCTCAGGTCCTTGGGGCCGCCGTCCGACTTAGATTGCTCTTTCTTCTCCGCTCCGCCGCCCTCTTGCTTTTCATTGCCCTGCTTATCGTCGGACTTCTTCTTGTCCGCTCCGCCGGGCTGCTTCTCGTCCGATTTCTCAGTGCCCTTTTCTTTGCCTTTTTCCTTGCCCTGCTTGGCGTCGTCCTTCTTCTTCTCGGTTTGCTTCTGGTCGCTCCCGCCGGACGGCTGTTTGTCTTTGGGCTGCTCTTGGGACGAAGGGTCGGGCTTTTTCTTGTCCGTCGGATCCTTGGACTGCATCTTGTCCCGCGGCTGGTCGGTCGGGGCGACGACGTGCACGATCAGCCGGGGCTGCTCCTGCGGCCCGTCGCGCAACACGTTCGGCTCCAATTCGTCCTGGGGGTTGTGCTTGTTGTCGCGGGCCGTGGCCCACAGGTGGATGGTGTCGCCGACCTTCAAGGCGCCCTTGAGCTGCTTGCTGTCCGGACGGAAGTCGAACGGCGCATCGGCGTTGGTGAACTCTTTGACCTCTTCCTGAAGGATCGGCGCGCCCAGCAGCACGTCGCTCGTCGACTCCGCCAGCGCCGCGTAGATGTGCACGCTGGAGAGCGCGAAGTCCGGATCGGCGGCCTGGACCACGATCGGCAGCGAGCCGTTCAGCGGCAGTTGCAGTTCCCGCGACTCGGGCAGCACGATCTTCACCGTCGGCGGCCGGTCGCGGAGGACCTCCAGGTTGTACCGGATCGGCTGCGGGTTCTCGTGCCCTTCGGCATTCGCCATGCGGACCAGATAGCTCGTGGGGCTATTGCCCTGCGCATCGATCGCCAATTGGAACGTCGCGGTGGCCCGCCGTCCGGTCACCTGCAACTTGGCGTCGATGGTGCCGTCGCAGCCCAAGTCTACGTGGCCCGACTTGATCTCCTGGTTGGCTTCGGCGTGCAGCGTGACCGTGGTGCCGACCAGGGCCGTGATGTCGCCGCCGACGCGCGTCTCGGGGCGCTTGTGGGTGTAGGCCGGATAACGATACTCGACGCTCTTCACCGCGATCACCGGCGGCGTGCGGACCTCGATGCGGAAATCGGCGCTGCGAGCGTCGCCGGCGGCCACGAAGAACCGCACGTTCTGCCGCAGGCCGATGTTCTCTTCCGGCAGATAGCAGCGGAACTGCCGGCCGTCTTCTCGCGGCCGCATGACGATCGGCTGCTTGTCCACGCGGCCGTCTTCGGTGGACCAATAGAGCGTGACCGGCTCGCCGCTCTTCAGCCCGCGGACGACGGCCTCGACCTCCAGGGCCTTCTGATCGGCGTAGACCCAGTCGGGGCCGGGCGCGCCGGGATTGGCATTGCCGGGATTGGCGCTGCCGGGATTGGCACTGTGGCGGACCTGCTCGATGACCACGCGCGTGGGGGCATCGACGTCGCTCCAGGGCGCGGCGATGCGGCCGAACGTGGCCAACGGGTCCTTGGGCGAGAAGAACTTGTATAGCGCCGCCGCGGCCATCAGCGCCACCAGCAGATAGCCCAGGCGAATCAGCCGGCCGCGGTCCACCGCGCTATCCACCGGGGCCTGCGAGAGCCGCTGAGCGGCCTGCTGCTCGACCGCCCGCAGCACACCCCTGGAGACGCCCTGGCGATCCTGGCGCAGCACCAGGTGGTTGAGCAGCGAGTTCTTCATCGCCGGGGCATTCCGCTCGATCGTATGGGCCGAGTAGACGGGGTTCACCCGGCGGAACACCAGCGGCACGAGCCGGAAAATGACGAACGTGGCAACGCCGCAGACCAGGAGCAGCAACATTCCCCAGCGGCCCAGCGAGCGCAGCGGCACGATCCAATGGTCGATGATCGCCGCAGCCAGGAAGAAAACGAGCAGGCCCACCACCAGCAGGAACAGGCCGCCGAAGATTTCGGTCAGCTTGACCTGGCGGCCGGTCTTCTCGATCTGACTGTCGATGTATTGGCCGTACTCGGCGCGGCGTGCAGTGTCCAGGGGACGATTTTGAGAGTTAGCCATCGGCTTGCCTCCGCTCTGATCGGTCTGGCCGGGCGAAGTGCTTCCGAGGAGACACTTTGCGCGCAGCCCAACCTCATGCTATCGGGACGACACTAGTATAGACGACGGCGGGGCCGTTTTTGATCCCGCCGCGGGGGATTTTTCGGCGCAAAGTCGTGCGGCTTGCGGTGAAGTGACGCGATACTAGCATCGCTTGGACCAGCCCGAAATCGTCAAGACGCCAGCCGCCATTCTTGTTACACTTGCACCCTTCCACCGCCCGATCGCTCGGGTAGCTGAACTCGCCAGAGTTCAGCTTGTCCGAAGTCTGGCGACTTCGGCTACGTCTGCGGTGGTTAACCTTTTGACACGGATGGTCAAGAGTTGTGTGAACCCCGGAGTACCCGTCTATGAAGCACTGCCTTCTCGCAGCCGTTTTGGCTCTGCTCAGTTGTGCTTGGTTCTTCGCCTCGCCCGCCGCCTGGGCTTACGTCGAAGCGCCCCACACGCTGGGCCGCTGCTGCCACGAATCGACGAACGTCGTGCTCGTCGAGGTGACGCGCGTCGATAAAGCCAAGGGCCTGATCCTGTACAAGAAGATCGAGGACCTGAAAGGCACCCACCCGCAGGACACGATCAAGCACAATATCGGCCAGCGCGGCTTTCACGAGCGCGAATGGAAGACCGTCATGGCCTGGGCCGAGGTCGGCAAGCGGGCCGTCTTCTTCCACAACGGCGGGGCCAGCGAGACCTGCATCGGCGGCTATTGGTACCAGTGTTACCCGGAAGGGGAATGGTGGGCCATGTCGCACGCCGAGCCCTTCTTGCTCCGCTCTTATCAGGGCGATCCCGAGAAGCTGTCCGGCGCGGTCAAGGGCATCGTCGCCGGCCGCGAGGTCGTCGTTCCCTGCCTGGCCGACGGGCCTCGCGAGCAGCTCCTGCTAGCCAAGGGCAAGCTCCAACGGCTCAAGGCCAGCCTGAAGCGGATCGACTACGATCAGAAACGCGACTTCGTCGGCTTCGGCGCCGGCGAGGGCGAGGAAGAGAACTTCGACCACATCGTGATCCTGCCGGCCAGCTCGGAGGGCTGGAAGTTCCGCCCCGCCGCCGACGTGTCGTCGTCGGGCAACCGCTGGCGCGACGCGGATTTTAGCGACCGCGGCTGGCGCGACGGCAAATCGCCCATCGGCTACGGCGAAGACGAGATCGGCAAGCGGTCCGGCACTACGGTGGCGGAGAAGGGCGTGCCCTTCGTCTTTCGCCGCTCGTTCGACGTCTCGTCCGACCTGCTGGCGACGAAGGGAGCGACCTTCAATCTCTCGGTCGCCAGCGACGACAGCGCGGTCGTGTATTTGAACGGCCAAATGGTGGACGAAGACAACGACGACCACGAGTTTGCGTACTGGAACCGCGACGTGGCGCTGCAGGCCAAGCAGTTGAAGCCGGGGCGGAACGTCCTGGCCGTGCTGGTGCACAACAAGGCCGGAAGCTCCGACATTTACCTCGACATGGAGTTCTCGGCCGACGTGCCCGTGCCCAAGAAGGCGGCGGCGAAGGCCTCGACGACCGACGTCGCCAAGACCACGGCCAAAGCGGCGCCCAAGCAGCCGGCGATTCCGCCGTCGAAGCTGGAGATCGACAAAGCGGGGCGCGCGGTCAGCATCACCTGCTTCATCGCCCCGCGCAAGCTGCCGCACCTGAACGAGATTTACCCCATCGAGGTCATCGCCTGCTATCCCGACGGCCAGAAGGCCCACGAGACGGTGGTGATCTTCGCCGGATTGAAGCCGAGCGAG
>JBGQHD010000648.1:0-3862 GCA_041497795.1 Planctomycetia bacterium | reverse complement strand
CCGCGGCGGGGTTGGAGAGGCAGGCGCGCTTCATCGCGTGGCATCCCACAGCGATCACGGGCATCTCGCAGCTTGTGGCGAGCGAGCCGGTTGACGATTGGAAGGACTATCTCCGCTTCCGTGCGATCGATCACTTCGCCAACTACTTGCCGAAGGCGTTCGTCGCCGAGCGATTTGCGTTCTACGGCACGGCGCTGCGGGGGACGCCGGAGATCCGCGTGCGCTGGAAACGCGCGGTCGAGGCGACGAACTTCGCACTGGGCGAGGTCGTTGGCAAGCTGTATGTCGCCAAGTATTTCCCGCCCGAGTCGAAGGCGGAACTGAACACGATGGTCGCGAACCTGATCGCGGCCTACAAGAAGCGCATCGAAGCGTTGTCCTGGATGGCGGCGAGCACGAAAGCCGAAGCGATCAAAAAGCTCGGGTCGCTGAAGGTCGGCATCGCGTATCCCGACCGCTGGCGCGACTATTCGGGCCTGACCGTGGTGCGCGGTGATGCCTTCGGCAATCTTCAGCGGGCGGAGGAATTCGAATACCGCTATCGCCTCAGCCTGCTGGGCAAATCGGTCGATCGCGGCGAGTGGGTGATGACGCCGCAGACGGTCAACGCGGTGAACCTGCCGATCCTCAACGCGCTCAATTTTCCCGCGGCGATTTTGCAGGCGCCGTATTTCGATCCCAAAGCGCCGGCGGCCATCAACTACGGCGGCATCGGCGCCACGATTGGGCACGAAATCAGCCACAGTTTCGACGATCAGGGCGCGCTGTTCGATTCAACCGGGCGGCTGAACAATTGGTGGACGCCCAGCGATCTCAAGCAGTTTCAACACGCGGGTGAAGTCTTGGCCAAGCAGTTCGATGGCTATAAGCCTTTTCCCGATCTCAGCGTGAACGGGCAACAGACGCTGAGCGAGAACATTGCCGATCTGGCGGGATTGGCCGCGGCCTACGACGCGTATCGCGCGTCGCTCGGTGGGAAGTCGGCGCCCACGGTGGACGGTTTTACGGGCGATCAGCAATTCTTCCTGTCGTTCGCGCAGAGCTGGTGCACCTACGAGCGGCCGGAGGCGCTGCGCGAGACGCTCATCAGCGACGGCCACGCGCCGTCGCGATATCGCGCACTAACCGTGCGCAATCTCGACGCGTGGTATCGGGCGTTCCCGGTGAAGACCGGAGATACGCTCTACCTCGCGCCGGACAAGCGCGTCAAGGTGTGGTGAGCGCGCTGTCCAATGCGCCGTGTGGGTGTCGGCTGTGGCGTGAGCGCGCCAACGCGTCAGGGCGGGCGGGGCGCGGGTTTGGGCGCCGGTTGGCCCCCAAACCGCGACCAACGTCCACGAGGCCCACGTGGGGCCTCGTGTGCGACGACGGGGCGCGTTCTACGCCTTCTTGGCCGCGAACTTGCCGCGTTCGGTCTTCGTGAACCGGGATTCCTTGCCCTTGTTCCCGATCTCGCGCGCGATTGCCGAGTAAAGCGTGGCATGCGGCGTCTTGCCGCCGGGGCTCTTCCAGTAGCCCTTCGTGGCCATGACCTCGATCATCTCCTTGGTGGTCATGGCCTGGCCCGCCTCACCGAGCACCTTAGCCGCGGCGTCGATCGCGCTGAGCCTCCCGTCGGCCTTGGCCTTTTTGGGTCGAGCCCCGGTCTTTCCCGGCTTGGCCTTGGACTTCTTGGGGGCCGCTTTCTTCTTCGTCTCGGTAGCCATCGTAAAGTCTCCCTGTGCTAGAACATGTCGCGCATCGCGACAGCCGCGATGCCATCAGGGCAGGACAGTTACCTCAGGTCCGCGACGACATCCAGGCAATTCAGAGCAGATTCCGCAGGTTTTAGGAGGGGGGCAAGGCATCGCCTTGTGCCGGACCGCGACCGCCAAGTCGGCGGTTGCTCCGGCGGAACGCAATGCGCACAATGAAGCGTGCGCGGTCTCCATGGGCAGCCGCGGTCTCCATGGGCAGCAATGGCTGGACCAGCCTGGCCTGCGACGCCCGTGCAGGGGAGGCGTCGGCATGTCTCACGACCAGGGTCTCGTGCCGCATCTGCGGCGGCAACTGGATCACGTTATCTCGCAGTGTCTGGCGGCCATTCGCGCCGGCATCCCACCAGACCGAGAGGCCTTGCTCGCGCGGTATCCGGCCTTGGCCAACCATCTTCGCACGTTCTTCGCCGCCCAGGATGCTCAGACGCTAGGCGAAGCGCCCGATGCACCAACGCCGTCCGTCAGCGACCAGGAGTCCGAACGGCCGCCAGGGGAGGCGGCTACCCTCGGCGGAGCGCCGGCCGCTGCCTTCGCGTCGACCATCCCGGCAGGCCAATCGCCCACCGCCGACAACAGCGGGCCAGCGCCTGCGGCAGACGGGGAGCACTTCGGCGATTACCTTTTGCTGGAACCGATTGCGCGCGGCGGTATGGGCGTCGTGTTCAAGGCGCGGCAGGTGAGCCTCAACCGCATCGTCGCCTTGAAGATGATCCTCGTCGGGCAATTTGCCACCGAGGCCGACGTACAACGCTTCCGCGCGGAGGCGGAGGCCGCAGCAAACCTCGATCACCCCGGCATCGTGCCGATCCACGAAGTGGGCCAGCACCTTGGACAGCATTATTACTGCATGGGGTTCGTCGAGGGGAGTAGCTTGGCCAGACGCATGGCCGAGGGGCCGCTGCCGCCGCGTGAGGCGGCCGAGCTGATCAGGAAAGTCGCCGAGGCCATCGACTACGCACACAAACGGGGCGTGGTCCACCGCGATTTGAAACCGGGCAACATCCTACTGGATGCGGAGGGCCAGCCACGGGTTACGGACTTTGGCCTAGCCAAGCGCATCGAGCGCGATTCCGATTTGACCGCCACAGGGCAAATCTTGGGCACTCCCTCCTATATGCCGCCCGAGCAAGCGGCCGGAAAAACCGACGAGATAGGTCCGCTGGCCGATGTGTACGCCTTGGGCGCCACGCTCTATGCACTCATCACCGGACGGGCCCCTTTTCAGGCGGCGAACCTGGTTGACACGCTCCGGCAGGTGCTGGAGCAAGACCCGGTCCCGCCGCGGCAATTGAATCCCGACGTGCCGTTGGACATCGAGACAATCTGCCTGAAATGCCTGGAGAAAGACCGCCACCGCCGCTACGCGTCGGCGCGCGAACTTGCCGAGGAGCTGGCACGTTTTCTCAACGGTGAGGCGATTCATGCTCGCCCGGTTGGCCCGCTGGAACTTGGCTGGCGCTGGGCGCGGCGTCACCCGGCCCGAGCGGGCCTGCTCGTTGCCAGCGTCGTGGCCCTGATATCCTCCGTGGTGGTGGTCGTCGGGCTGGGCTACCAACGGCAGCTAGAGACGGCCAACTCGCAGTTGGCCGAGGCCAAAGACAGCCTCGACGAGCTGCTTTACCTGCGACGCGTGGCGCTGGCATTTTCGGCTTGGAAGGAGCATGACATCGTGCGGGCGCGCGAGCTGTTGGCCGAGTGCCCGGAAGCTCGCCGCGACTGGGAATGGCATTACGTCGATCGCCTTTGTCATGCCGAGCTATTGACCCTCACGGACTTTGATACGACGAACGCGATCTTTGGCTTGGCGACGAGCCCGGACGGCAAGCGGATCGCTGGCGTAACCGCCGGCGGGCCGGTCAGTGTCCGGGACGCCGAGAGCGGCCAGGAAATCGCCACCTTCACCGGGCATTCCGGGGGTGTCTTCGCCATCGCCTTCAGTCCCGACGGCCAGCGGATCGCCAGCGCGGGCGAGGACACCACCATCGTCCTCTGGGACGCGGTGAACTTGTCGACAGGGTCGCCGACCCTGGAGCGGCGGCACACGCTGCGCGGCCACACCGGCATGGTCATGAGCCTGTCGTTCAGCCCCGACAGCCGGCGCCTGG
>JBGQHD010000647.1:0-3868 GCA_041497795.1 Planctomycetia bacterium | reverse complement strand
CGCTCAGAATGACAGGTGACGAGGTGACCGGTCGCCACGGTGCGGCATGCGCGGCGCTAACTGATCTTCTCGCCCTCCGCGGTTTGGGGTACGTTTTGCCGCTAGTCGCAAAACGCAGCGTGGCGGCTCGCTCCGGCCCGAGGCCACGGGCGCCGCGCACGGCACGAAACGTCAAAAGGGGGGACGACAAGGATGTTCGTCTACCTGGGGGTTTCGCTTTGGGCGGTGCTGCTGGGCACCCGGGTTTGCCGGTACGACCTGTACCACAAACCGCCGCGGGCGATGCTGCTCGTGGCCTTCGCGGCGGGCCTGGCCGCCATGTGGCTGCTGGGCCACGTCGAGGACCTGGCGGCGGCCGTCCTGGGCATCACGCTTCACAATCTGCCCGGGCAAGCGTTGGTCGCCGCCACCCATGAGGAGCTGGCGAAGCTCGCCATCGTGGTCGGCCTCGCGCTGGCTTGCCGGCGGCGGTTCGACGGCCCGCTGGACGGCTTGGTCTACGGATCGTTCGCCGGGCTGGGCATGGCCGTCGAGGAATCGCTCTTCTATCTTTCGCTGTCCGGCAAGCCGGGAATCGAAGCCTTGGGCATCGAGGTGGTGCGGCTGCTGCTGCACGTGCTGCTGGGCGGGTTGAGCGGCTTTGCAGTCGCCCTGGCCGCTGCCCGCGTCAAGCATTGGCCCTACGCGCTGGCCGGATGGTGGACGGCGTCGGCCACGTTGCACTTTCTCTGGGACTGCTGTGTTGGCCTGCCGCATGCCTTCGGATCGTCCGACATGGCATCGCGGCTGGGCGCCATCGGGCTGGCCGCCCTGACGATGGCCCTGTTCGGGGCCGCGGTTGTCGCCGGAAGCCGCCGGTCGCGAGAGAAGTTTGCTCCCCGGAGTTCGCGCTCTCTCTGGGCGTGGCCGTTCGCGGGAGTGACGAGGTGACGGGGTGACAAGGTGAACACCGAACGTTCAACGTCCAACCTTGAACGTTGAACGCAGAACACGTTCGATGTTGGACGTTGGAAGTTCGATGTTGGACGTTCGTCGCGTTGTCACCTTGTCACCCCGTCACCTCGTCAACTCGTCACCTCGTCACCCTCCCAGGGCGGACCCACTCGACTTGCCCCTTGGAGTTCAGGCACTCGTCGGGGATGACCAGTTCCTCGATCACCCGGCCGTGGACGACGGTTTCCTCGACAATCCGCGTTACATCCTCCAGCGTAACACCTCCATACCAAATGGCTTGCGGATAGATGACGACAGTGGGCCCGTACTCGCATTGGTCAAGGCAACCGGACTGGTTGGCTCGCACGGCCGGCGTGAGGCCCCGCTTGGCCACCTCGCTCTTGAACAGCTCCCGTAGTCTCGCGGAGCCATCGGGATTGCAGCAGCCCCGGCGATGGCCCGGCTCGCGCTGGTTGCAGCAGACAAAGAGGTGACAAGTAAATTTGGGCATGGCTGGGTAATGGGGCAAAGAAGAGGAGTGGGCACTATCCGCAAGTGACCCATGAGCGGGGGTGGCGGCACCTATTCAGAAATAATTCCGTGTTTATCGGTCCGGTCGCGGACCGCGTTTTCGACTCCGCTGGTGGCTGGATCGCGCCAACCCGAGCAGAGTGACACCTAAAAAGCCCCGAGCAACCCCGATTGCTCTAGGAGCCGCTCGGATTGCGCATCCCGAGGGGCATTACCATGGCTTATGGTCCGGATAACGATTGCCAATTGGATGACACGAAGACCACCAGCGTGGCCGTCTCGCCGGGCTTCGGCGCTTACTTTCGCTTTGCTTGTCCGGCGGCCTCGAGTCCAGCGGCCGCTGGGCGCACCGTCTGCTTCTACCGCGCGGACCAGGGCGCCATCAAGCTCGCCGAGCGGCGGCTGACCGCAACTTCGCTCGCACCGTGGAGCAGCGGTCGCAATAGCGGCGAAGTTCCGGTGATCTACGTCATTACCGCCTGGCGCAAGAAGAGCCAGCCTGATGGTGGATCGTTGTGGCGGCAAATCACCGTTCGCTCCGTGCTCGACAGTCGCCACGAGGTTGGCTCGCCCATCCCGGCTGCCGATGAGCAAGATTCCGACGACGTCGTCGTGTCGGTGGATGTTAGCCTCAACTGTAGCCCCTGACGATTTGTGGGCGACGAGCGAAAACCGGAAAAAATTTCTGCTTGGGATGATTTTCCGCTGGCGGCCCGCTAGGATGGGCCGGGTGGGTAGAGTATCAGGCGGGGAACCAGCATGTCACAGCACGAAGGCTGTTTGGCCGACTTCTTGCGCCGCGTCCGAGAAGGGGACGAGGCAGCAGCCGAGGAGTTCGTCGCGCTCTACGGCGCGCACGTGCTGCGGATCGTGCGACGCACCCTGATCCCTCGGCTGCGGTCGAAGTTCGATTCGCAAGACTTTGTGCAGTCCGTCTGGGCATCGTTCTTTGCCGACTTCCGCCCTCTTGGCAACGATATCCAGCTTCAAGATATCGCCGCCTATCTGGCGGCGATGGCCCGGCACAAGACGATCGACGAGGGCCGCCGGCGTCTGCAAACGCGAAAGCGCTTCGTCGACCGCGAGGTTCCCTGGGACGGATGCAGCGAGGAGTCGCTTTCCGAGGTCCCGGATCGCGTGCCGGCGCCCAGTGAGGCCGCCGTGGTCCGCGAAACGTGGAACCACTTGACCGATGGCCGATCCGACCGTTCGGTGCAGATCTTCCAGATGCGGCGACACGGGGCCAGCCACGTCGAGATTGCTCAGCAGCTCGGGGTCAACGAGCGAACCATTCGGCGATTTCTCGATCGCGCCCAGCGGCGTCTGAACAAGCACATCCGAACCACCTGAACCCAGTCCCACAGCAGGCATCCAGGTCGGCAATTTCAGCAAGGCAAGGATCTCACCGATGCCGGCAACCAGCTCTTCCCCTGCGGAATGCCGAATGCAGAATGCAAAATCGTCGGCTGACGCTGGTTCGGCCATTCCGAATTCCGCACTCCGCATTCCGCATTCCCGCGCCAACGGCCAGCGAGGGAAGGTATCGAACCTGATCGGCGAGCTCGGACCGGAGAGTTCCCTGGACGCCGAGCGAATCTTATCCGAACACCCCAGCTTGCGCCGTTCCAAATCGGCCGTGCTCGATTTGGCGTACGAGGAATACTGTCGCCGCGTCGATGCGGGCGAGGAGGTGGACGTCCACGGGTTCGTGCGGCGGTTTCCCGGCTATCAGACTTCGCTGCTGCGGCAAATCGAGGCCCACGAGTGGCTGGCCGGCTGTCCCGAGCTGCTGGGGGCGCCCATCGTCTGGCCGACGCAAGGCGAGGAGTTCCTGGGCTTTCGTCTGCGGGAGGAGCTGGGCCGGGGCGCCTTTTCCCGTGTTTTTCTGGCCGAGGAGTTGGCGCTGGGGCAACGCGCCGTGGTGGTCAAGGTGTCGCGCCTCAGCGGCATGGAGCCACGGGCGCTGGGCCGGCTGCGGCATCCGCACATCGTGCCGGTGCACTCCGTGCAATTCGATGCCCGTTCCGGATTGTCGGCCATCTGCATGCCGTTTTACGGCCGGGCGACGCTCTACGACCTGCTCGATCACGCCTTTCGCCAGGGAACGGCTCCTCCGCACGGCTGCGTGGTGCACGAAGCGATCCGCCGCGCTTCGGCTGTCGAGGACCCGGCCGACGACGCCCCGCCGAAAGCGGCGCGGGATTGGTGGGCCACGTCCTACGTGAACGCCGTGGTGCGGCTGGGCGTCCAGTTGTCCGAGGCGCTCGAGTTCGCCCACCGTGGCGGCATCTTCCACTGCGACATCAAGCCGTCCAACGTGCTGCTGTGCCAGTCCGGCGTGCGGCTGATCGACTTCAACCTGGCCCTGGGCGAAGGCGCCGTCAGCGGAAGGGGCGGAACGCTG
>JBGQHD010000646.1:0-3868 GCA_041497795.1 Planctomycetia bacterium | reverse complement strand
GAACAGGTCGTGGCCGTAGGTGCGGATAAAGCTCACGATCTGCTTCCAGTCGTTGTCGTCCATGCCTTCCAGCACGGAGAGGCGGAGCGTATGGCTGTGCCGCAGCCAGAGCCGCAGCAGCTTCTCGGTGAGCTGGTTGAGGAACTCGATCAGCTCGGCGTCGAAGTGCGCCTCTGGCTCGCCGGCTTTGGCGCCCGCGGCCCAATCGTTGACGCAGGCGACCAGGCTTTCGACCATCGACTGGAAGCCGCTGGCGAACAGCCAGTCGAATTCGCTGACCGCCCCCCGACCGACCTTGTGGCCCGTCTCCATCTCCCAGGCCCCCTCCAGCAATCGGCAGGTCGAGCTCCACAGCCCCAGCCGAGGCAGGGCCTTGAGCAGCTCGGCGATCAGGGCCTGGAGGGTGCGTGCTCGGACGATCTTCTTCGGCTCGCCGCCGCGCGACAGCGGCACGTAGAGCAGCGGCTCTTTGCCCAGGGCCCGCAGCAGCTTGAACATCTGCTTCTGCGCGCCCTTGCCGTTGCGCTGGGAGATCGCGCGGCGGACGTCGATGGCGTGCCGCTCCCAGGCGGGCAGCTTGTCCTCGGCCGGCTCGGCCCCGGAGATCGCCAGCAGCGTGCGGGCCGCGGAGGCCATGACCACCATCGTGGACATCACGTTCTCCAGCAGAATCTCCTTCACGCCTAGGCGGCGGTCGAATTCGACCATTGCGTCGTGGCTGGGCGACGGCTCGGGCACGCGATAGGCGTGCAGCTCTTCCATCAGCCGGGTGAGGCCGAACCAATGGGCCTCGGCCTGCGCGTACCAGGCCTGCAGCGTGGCCCGGCCGGATTGGGCGAACTCTTCGGCGGCGGGCTTCGGCTCGATGTTCTTGGGCTCGATGTTCTTGGGGCCGCTCGGGGGTGCGCTCGTGCCCTGCTCGGTCTCCTGCTTGAGCTCCGCCTCGAGCGTCATACTGGCCACGGTCCACATCTCGGCCACGGCCCCCAGGAACTGCAGCCGGCGGTTGATCCGCTGCGACTCTTCGTCCAGCTCGTATTCGGTGGGCTCGCCGCCGCCGTCGAAGACTTCGCCCTCGAAGCCGTCGGCGGTCGAGTCCTGATAGGTCATGCCCTCGTAGGCCGCGGCGAAGGTGTCGTCCTTGCCTTCGGCCGAGCGCGACGCCCAGGCGAACGTCGGCGGCCGCCAGTAGTCGTCGGCGTTGGCCTCGAGATAGTCGAAGAACCGGCGGATCAGCTCCCAGCGCTGTGGCCGCGAGTATTGGGGCGATTGCCGGACCGTGTTCATCCACCGCAGGGCGAGCCGATGGAACGAGTGCTCGCCCGCCTCCAGCGGCGCCTGCTCGACCTGGCTGAGCCATTGCATCATGAGGGCCATCGACGCGGCGTGGTCTCCCTTGCCGATCAGCGCGGCGATGACTTGGGCATACGCCCGCGGCGAGCTAAACGAGGCCACGTACTTCCGCCAGAAGGCCACGTCGCCGGCGGCGGCCCCGGCCCGATGCCAGGCGCCCAGCGACTCGGCCACGTGCTGGGCGGAATCGGCCACCTCGCGGCCTGAGAAGCCGCTCAGGTCGCTGACCTCGGTCGAAGCGAACCGGTCCCACCAGGCGGCCAGCTTGCGCATGTCGGTCCCGACGGCGCGGGCCAGCTCGTCGTTACCCACCGCGGCGGCCTCGCTTTGCAGCCGGGCGTGCAGGGCGACGATCGCCTCCATCATCTGCACGAGCTGGTCCACGCGATGGTCGCGGACGCTGTTCTCCGCCGCCGGAAACAGGCTGAAGTGCCCGGCGAAGCCCAGCATGTTCCAGGGATCGACGATGGCCCCGCAGTCGATGGCCCGGTTCAGCAGGCCCTCGATCTCGCGCGACTGCCGCATGGCCGAGGACAGATCGCCCCGTTCGATGGCCAGGTGCGCCCCGGTGAGACGGCAATGAATCTCCGAGTTCATCCGGGCGGAAGCCACCGGCACGGCCGAAATCTGCCGCCGGCTGGCTTCCGGGAAGCCCATCCGCGCGTAAATGTCGGCCAAGAGCACGTGCTGCTGTTGAAGCGCCCGCAGGTAGGCCAGCCGCTGGTTGAGGTGCTGGCGGGCGCCGGCGAAGGGCTGCCGGCGCTTCTTGGCTTCGGCGCGCAGCCGCTCGCCGTGCGGGCCTTGCGCCGTCTTGAGCAGGTGTTCGTAGAACGCGTCGCGCAGGCCGGCGATCCGCGGCAGCATGCTGGCCAGCGTTGTGACCGAATCGTGCGTGTCCGGCCCGCGGCCGCTGACGCCCGCGCCCATCAGCAGCGTGCCGGCTAGCACGGCGGCGGCTTCGTGCAGCAGCTCGTCCCGCGGCAGCTCGCGCTGGGCCTCGACGCGGTTCCAGAGCGCCTCGAACGTCACGCTGGTGACGACGTAGCGCCGGTAATGGCCGCGGCCGTCGATATGGTGCGGGTCCCATTGGCCGAAGACGTAGTTCACCCGCTTGTTGGCCGGATGATCGAAGTCGTAGGCCCGCGGATCGACGGCCAGCTCGTCCATCAGCTCGGGATCGAAGTAGGCGACCTCCAGCAGCTCGCTGGGCGCGGCCCGCAGAATTTCCAGCGTCTTGGCGATCAGCTCCCGATGCGGCCCGCACTCGATGCCGGCCTCGCGGAAGTACAGCGGGATCGGCCGCACCCATTCGTGGGGATACGGCTCCATCCGCTCGTTATGCAGCACGGCAACGGGGCGATGGCCGATGAAGTCGTTCAGCCGCGTCACGCTGCCGCGGACGATGCGCTGCGTCTCGCCCCACGGCCCGCCTTCTTGCAGCACGGCCTCGGCCACGCGCGCCAGAAAGAATGGGCGGAACAGCTCGCCGTCGGTGCGGTGGAAGAGCAGGTCCGCGTGGAACTTGCGGTACTCGGCGGGCGCCTGGTCGAATGCCAGGTCGATGACGGCCTCCGCCTGCGCCACGTTGCCGAACGCCGCCGAGGTGCCGCGCAAGGCGGCTAGCTCTTCACGCAGCAGGCGGGCCATTTCGTGAGTGGGTCCGCCGCCAGACCGATCCGCGCGCTGGGTAACCCAGCCGAATAGCTCGTTGACGTGCCGCTGAAATCGCGGGTCGGGTGCGCCGGACGACAGATTCAGATACCCCAGCATCTCCCGCAGCACTTGGCGGAGATCCATATCTGGGGCCACATTGCCCATGCCCGGCTCCCGGGAAGGGTCCAAAAGTCAAAAGATCGCGGATCGAGACGCCCAGCGCCGCAGGCCCGGCGTCAGCCTCCAACGCCCGGCCTCAACCCCCGGCCCCACGTCAGGCTTACGCCTCGACGCTCACCACGCAGCGCGTATCCTAGGCGTTGAGGGGCACTTCGGTCTAGACGTGCAGGACCGCCGGGCGGGTAGCTGAACTCGCCAGAGTTCAGGTTGCGCGAAGTCTGGCGCCCCCGAAGTCTGGCGACTTCGGCTACGGACCACCCACCCACAAAAGCGAACCGGGCTTGTGGCTCACGGCCGCAAGCCCGGTTGCGCCAACGGATGGTGCCCGGGACAGGAGTTGAACCTGCACGACCGGTAAGGGCCACATGGTCCTGAGCCATGCGCGTCTGCCAATTCCGCCACCCGGGCGAGTGGGAGGGTCTACTTTATAGGCTTTTGGCCAACCAGGCAACAGCCTCCGTACGTACGCGGGTGGTGTCACGTGGGTGAGTCTCTCCGAGACCCGCACTGGCGTCTCGCAGAGACGCACGTGCATGGCACGACCCGTGGCAGGTAGGGTGCTAGGGTTGCCACTACTGTCGCCCCGGCCGCCTCGGCCGTTATAATCGAACGGTCCGCTTGACTGCCCGAACTGCCCGACAGGTTGCCCGGATGGCCGTTTCGCTCGAAGAGTTCGTGGAGT
>JBGQHD010000645.1:0-3870 GCA_041497795.1 Planctomycetia bacterium | reverse complement strand
CGTCAGTTCCATGCTCGGGCTGCTGCCCTCGGTGCCGGCGCGGTGGCGGCATCGTTTGAATTATCGTGGCCGATTGCCGCCCGCGCCGACGAGAAGGAATCCGAGCAGCGGCCGAAGTTCCCGCCCGGCCGCTACGTGGACATGCACACGCACCTCGGCCAGACGTGGAATGACCACCCGCCGCTCACGGCCGAGGCGGTGCTGCGGTGGATGGATGCCGGCAACATCTCGCAGGCCGTGGTGTTGCCGCTGATCAATCCCGAGGCGTCGGCCTACCCGCTGACCACCGACTATGTGCTCCTCCAGACGAAACCCTACCGCGAGCGGCTGATTCCGTTCTGCTCGGTCGATCCGCGCACCTCCTACGTCGGGGGGCACAAGGGGCTGGTCGAGATGCTGCTGAAGTACAAGGAGGCCGGCTGCCGCGGCTTCGGCGAGCACAAGCCGGGCGTGCCGATGGACGACCCGCGGAACATCGCCATCTTCAAGGCCTGCGCCGAGGTCAAGCTGCCGGTGCTGTTCCACCTGGACAATCTGCGCAATACCGATAAGCCGGGCCTGCCCGGTCTGGAGAAGGTGCTCAGGGAGGTGCCCGATTGCACCTTCATCGGCCACGGGCCGGGCTGGTGGGCGTCGATCTCCGGCGGGCTGACGGAGAAAGACCTGGGCGGTTACCCGCGCGGCCCGGTGGCGCCCGGCGGCGCCATCGACCGCTTGATGGACAAGTACAAGAACATCTACGGCGAGCTATCGGCCGGCAGCGGGGCGGGCGCCATCAGCCGCGACGAGAAGTTCGGCCGCGAGTTTCTCATCCGCCGCGCGGACCGGCTGATGTTCGGCACGGATTTTTTGCACCCCGGGCAGGAGGTACCGCAGTTGGAGCTGCTCGCCAAGATCGACCTGCCAGCCGACGTGGCGGCGAAGGTGTTTCGGGACAATGCGCGGCGGCTGCTGGGATTAGCCTGATTCTCGGTGCCTCGGACTCGATCGCAACAGCCCGCGCAGCGGGCGACATGCTGTAGCCCCGTGCGTCAGCACGGGGTCACCGCCCCCTGCGGGGGCTTGGCGATCGTATCAGAGTTCGAGAACCCCGGACTAACGTCCGGGGCTACTTCATGTCGCCCGCTTGCGCGGGCTATGCGTTTCATCACGTCTGAGCCAACCGCCGAATTCTTGGGCAACTGTCGAAGTGCTTTTGCCCTTCTGCGGTCGCCGTCAATATAATGCAGGAGAGCGCCAACTCGCTGCAACGGTCGGTTCGAACCGCTGAACTCGTCTCCCTTCTTTGGCGTCGTCATCTCCCACATCGTCACTCGCATGCTCGACCCTCGCGTTTCGCACAAAGAGCTCTCCCTGCTTTGCCGTCGTCTGGGCACGGCGCTCGGGGCGGGCGTCGATATCCGCCGCGTGTGGGAGCGCGAGGGGCAAGGGCACGGCTCGGCCGCGCTGCGGGCGCGGATGCTGCGCATCAGCGACGAGCTGATCCGCGGCAAGTCGCTCACCGAGGCCCTCAAGGTCACCGGCAGCTACTTTCCGCCGCTGCTGCATGAGATGGTGGGCGTGGGCGAGCAAACCGGCAACCTGGCCGAGGTGCTCACCAGCCTGGCCGATCACTACGACCACCAGGTGCAGATGCGGCGGGCCTTCCTCTCGGCAATCACCTGGCCGATGTTTCAGCTCTTCGCGGCGCTCGGCGTGATCGGCCTCTTGATTTGGATCATGGGCTTTCTGCCTCGCGGGGCCGACGGCAAGCAGATCGATATCCTCGGCTTCGGCCTGGTCGGTGAGTCGGGCCTCTTGATCTACCTGTGCTTCCTGGGCGCGGTGGCGGGGGCGGGATTCTGGGTCTTTCAGGCGATGCGGCGCGGCATGCTTTGGACACGCGGCTTGCAGCGGCTGCTGCTGAAGATTCCGGTCTTCGGGCGGTTTCTGGAAATCCTGGCCCTGTCGCGTCTGGCCTGGACCATGCACCTGACGCTCAACACGAGCCTCGACCTGCGGGCCGCCCTGCCGCTGTGCTTGCGGAGCACGCACAATGCCCGGTACATCGACCAGACCGAGCAGATCGTCAGCGACGCGGTCTCCGGCCGGGCGCTGTACGAGGCGTTCGCGGCGGCCGGCGTGTTTCCGGGCGATTTTCTCGACGCCCTGGACGTGGGCGAGCGCAGCGGTCGGCTGCCCGAGTCGATGGGCCACCTGGCCGAGCAATACCGCGATCAGGCCCGGCGGATGATGCACATGCTGACCGTGGCCGGCGGCTTCGCCGTGGCGGCGCTGGTGGGCATGATCATCGTCGGCGTGATCTTCATGATGCTGTCGCGGACGCTGTTTCCGTACTACGACACGGTGCGCGAGCTGTCGCAGTGACCTGACGTGGGGCACGTTTGTAAACGTGCCCGGCCAAGGTCGGATGCGCGGAGGACGGGCACGTTTGTAAACGTGCCCCACGCCTACTTCACCGGCGGGGCCTCGAGCGGCTCGCGTGGCTTGGCACGCAGGATCAGCGCCACGGGCGTTCCCGTCGGCGGAATCCGCTCGTGGAACGCCTGGAAGAGCAGTGCCGCGTTGGCACTGGAGGAGTTGATCGGCAGGTCGAGCATGGCGCTGGCGAAGTTCGAGACGCAGATGAAGTCGCCGTCGGCCGCCAGATAATGCGGCTCGCCGTCGGGATCTTTCCAAATGCTGCTGCCAGCGAAGATAAAGGGCTGTTCCATCGCCTTGCCGGTCTTCACGTTCTTCAGCCACTCCTGGGCCAGCACCGTCTGGCGCTTCCCATTTTCGTCGGTCCAGGCCACGGTGACTTCGATCTCCGGACCCTCGGCCGCGCGGAACTCGGGGAAGAACTGCACGGGCCGACCGGGCTGGATGCCCAGCGCCATCAGTGTCATGTGAATGGCTAAGGCCCGCGCCCGGACCGAAACGATGGATTCGTGCTCCTTGGTGCGGCGGAAGCAGGCGAACAGCTCCATTTCGCCCGTCCGTTTGCAAATCCGCCCGGCGAGCACGATCCGCTTGTGCACTTTGTCAGCCCACAGGTCTTGGAAGGCGCCCTTTTCCTCCGGGTCGGGCATGCGGATCAGGCCCTTGGCCTCCGGCGGCGGCTCCATCGGCTTATCGAGCTCGTCGGTGGCCAGCGGCGGTTCGGGCTCAACCTCGGCTTCACCAGGCGCTCGCGCGGGCGGATCCCCTTCGCCGCTTCCGGCGTTGCCCTGGTTGCCTGCGACGGCCACTCCGCTGGGCACTGAGGGAGACTGCGCCACGGTCTTCGTCGGTCCGCTGGGTGGAGTCGAAACGCGGGGCGGCGGCGGCCCCGCCGGCGATGTCTCCTCAATCTGCACCGGTGCGGGCGCGGTTTTCACGGAAACTTCCCTGCTACGTCCCAAACCGAGCCGGTCGCAGCCTGCCAGGAAGGCCAGGCCCAGGAGGCAAGTGCCGGCGTAGGCGGCCAAGATCTTCTGCGGGGATGTTGAGCGAAGCATGGCTTCCTCGGGGTTGTCGCAAGCGAAGTGCGGGAAGTCGATGGCCCCGGCGGCCGCGGCGCTGGCAGCGGCGCGCTTCGCTGTTAAGATAGCCGCTTTCGCGATAATCGTCCATCGAACCTTCTTCGCCCTTCTGGGAGATCTCGCCGTAAATGTCCACCGTTCTGGTCCCGCGAAAGGAAGCCCGCGCTGCAACATCGGATGTGCTCACCAGACGTGGTCTGCCGCGTGGAAGGCTCGATTGGCATTCCTGCGCGCCGCCGCTGGTCGCCCAGGCCGACGGCTGGCATGAAGGTACGCCCGGTTGGGCCGCCTGGGCACAGCATCTGGCCACACGGTCGGGGCCGGCACCGCTGGCCTGTTGGACCGGGCGACGCTCGCCGCGGGCTTG
>JBGQHD010000644.1:0-3885 GCA_041497795.1 Planctomycetia bacterium | reverse complement strand
CCAGCTTGTCCATCACCTTGGCCGTCAGCGGCATATGCTCGCTGATCTGCACGCCGCTGGCCTTGGTGCTGATGGGCTTGAACTCGCCGCCGGTCGGCGCGCCGGGCTTGAGGTCCCAGATGTCCATCGTGCTGGGTCCGCCGCCCATCCACATCATGATGGCGCCTTTGCCGTTCTTCTTCAGCTCGGCGGCGTGGGCCCACATCGTGTCGGCGAACGACAGTGCCGTGCCGGCCATGGCGCTGGCGCCGGCCAGGTGTTGCATGAAATGCCGACGCGACATGCCGTGGGGAGTAGCGAAGCTCATTCGGTGGGTCCTCGTTTCAGTGACTCGCGGCGCGACGATGCTCGAACGATGCTCGGGAGGCACCCGGCGCCAAAATGGGTCAAAAGGGCAAAATAATCCGCGGGAAAGCACACCGCCGGCGCCCGCCGAAGGCCGGCCAGGGCCGCCAGAAATTCTTGGGCAAGAATCTTCGCAGACCCTCGCTATCGACTAAAGGCAGTGCTACAATACCCGTGCTTACGAAAGAACCTCCTTCCGGGAAGACATCTTCCTGGAGTACGATATTTCTGGAAACTCTGCTCCGGGTTTCGCGAGGAGCGTCAGGGAAGGCGCTCCTCGACGAAACCACTCTGCCGAAACCACTTCTGTTTGGCAAAGCACTCACTCTGCTGCTTTCCCTGATGCCTTGCCGCTCTGCTGAGCGATTTCATCCTTTCGCTCTGCTGCTGCTCCGGTCCCATTGCTCCGGGGTCCGCGAGGGAAAACGCTACTCTTCTCTTTCAGTCGTCCAGTGAAATCACGCTAACGGTTCATGACGAACTCGTTGGAGTTCAGCACGACCCAAAACAAATCTTGCAGCGCCGCCGGCGCGTTGCCGCCGTTATTCTTCCACGCCGCACTCAGCACGTTCTTCTCCGCGGCCGTCGGCTGACGCCCCAGCGCCGCCATATACAAGTAGCCGATCTTGTCCTTGATCTTGGCGTCGCCTATCACATGGTGCAGCAACGTGCCCTTGTCCAAGCTCACGGCTCGATTGACCAGTTCGCCGTTCCACATGTCGAGCGTCAGCGCCACGCTGCCGTTGTAAGTGGTGGCTTCGTCCACGTCGTCGGTCTCGTAGGAGATCGTGAACTGCTGCATCCACTTCGACTTTCGCCGCTCGATCGTCGCCACGTCCTCCGCCGCCATGCCGTCGGCGTGCGTCATGACCCGCAGCGACTCGAACAGCTCTTCGGGCCGCATCTGCCGCAGATAAAAGCGGCTGAAGAGCGGCGCGGTGCCTGCATCGGGATCGTCCACAACATTAAGGGCATTGACTTTGGTAGCGTTCCCCGGCCGGGCCACCACGGCGCGGCTCGATAACGCATAAGGCTCCGACAGCACGATCCAACGATACAGCTTCTGCAAGTTGTAATTGTGGGCCACGAACTCGCGCGACAGCCGCTCCAGCAGGTCGGCGTGCGACGGCGGATTGTGCGGCCCCATGTCGTCCACCGGCCGGGTAAACCCGTAGCCCAGGAAGTGCGACCACGTGCGGTTCACGATCGCCTGACTGAAGTACTCCGACTTGACGATCAGCCGGGCCAGCTCCTCGCGGCGGTTGACATCGGTGATCTCGCCGGAGGGGTCGATCTTCGTGCCGTCAATAAACACGGGATAGCTAACCTTCATCACGCCGTTGCGCTGCTCCCAGTAGACTTCGGCTTCCTTGGGATTGCGGGATGCCTCGCCGGCGAAGGTGACGTTCACCAGCCGCGTGGCGTCGCGGCCCTGCCGCTCGGGATGCGCTTGCCGGAAGAACGCGTTCAATTCCCAGAACAGACTCTGGTCAGCGCCTTTGATAAACGGATGGTTGTGGCATTGCGTGCATTGCACCTGCACGCCCAGGAAGAGCCGCGCCGTCTTGGCCGTGGCGGGCACCGCCTTTTCAGACAGGTTTTGCAGCACGAAACTCACCGCGCCGTTGTAATCGTCGGCGCCCGGCTGGTTGCTGCCGGTGGCCGTGAGCAGATCGTGCACGAACTGGTCGTAGGGCTTGTTGTGCAGCACCGCGCGGCGGACGAACTGCTGGAAACCCTCGCGATTCACCACGCCGCCGCGGCTGTCGTCGTCCCGCCCCAGCAGCAGGTTCGTCCAGATGTTGCCCCAGTTGCCGGCGAACTCGCTGAGGTACACGTCGGAGGCCATCAAGCGATCGACGAGCTTCTCGCGCTTGTCGGGCGACTTGTCGGCGGTGAACTCCGTGATTTCCTTGTAGGTCGGGATGCGGCCGATCACGTCCAGAAAGACGCGGCGGCACCACTCGGCGTCGCTGGCCAGCGCGGCCGGCGAGACGCCTGCCTCTTGCCAACGGCCGCGGACGGCGGCATTGACCGCCTTGAGGATGTCGGCGTCGGAGCTGCGCACCAAGGTCACGGGGGCGCGAGATCCCCGCTCAGCCACGAGCGGCTCGACCAACTCCGGAACAACCTCAGCGGGGGTTGCCTTCGCGGGCGACGGCGAGCCATTGTCTGCGACAACCGGCCCGGCCGTGGCGGGATCCACCCTTTTGGGAGCAGCATGGCCCTGGCCGTCGCGATCGCTTGGCAGCGTTTCCTCAGGCCCTGGCTGAACTTGCCCGGGGGTTTTGGCGATCGCGTTGTCGTTGCCCTGCTGACCGCGCGTGTGCAGGAAGCGGGCATACAAGAAGCCAAACGTCGCCACCAGCACGCTGGCCGCCAGGGCCAAGACCAACAGCGGGCCATTGCTGCGGCGGCGAGGGCCTTGCTTGAGATTGCGGAGGATGCGGTCGGAGAGGTCCGGTGGCCGTTGGCCGCCGATCAACTCTGATAGGCAGGCATCCAGGATTCGGTCTCGAGAGTTTTTGCCCATGTCGTTGGCTCAGCGTCGCTGATTCGGCGTAGCTGAACTCGCCAGAGTTCAAGTGACCCCCGAAGTCTGGCGACTTCGGCTACACTGCTGGCGACTTCGGCTACCTGCTTACTTGCCTAGCTTTCTCTCGATGCACTCACGCAGGAACTGCTTGGACCGTTGCAGGAGGTTCTTGGCCCCGTCTTCGCTCATCTCCACCGCGGCGGCGATTTGCTCCCGCGAGCGGTCTTCTCGGAATCTCAAATCCAGTGCGGTCTTTGCCCGGTCGGTCAGCCCCTCCAGGCATTGCTGGAGGGACGAAAACAACATTTCGCCGTCGTCTTTACCCGCCCAACGGTCCCAAGTGGCGTCGATGTCGGCGACGTCCTCGACCAGCGTGTATCGCCCAGCGCGGCGCTGATACGAGATGCACAGGTTTCTCGCCACCTGCCGCAGGTAAGCCGACGTCGCCGCCGGCCCGTTGTCCGTGAACGGCCGCTGCAACACGGCCAGGAAGGTTTCTTGCGTGAGGTCTTCGGCCACCTCGGCACTGCAACCAAGCACCCGCAAATAACGCCACACACCGGCCTGATGCTCGCGGATCAGTCGGGCGGCATCCAGTGCAGGACCGGTTGCCTTGCTCTTCATGGTCTAGAAACGCACGGGGGCGGCCGATGTACTCGGAAAACTTGAGAGAATCTTCGCGGTGTCCGTCAGCCGCGGGGAAAGGTGAGGCCGATCCGGCCCTGTAAACCCAAGTATAACAACGCCTAACGGCGAAACTGAAGTGCCAAGCCACTGGATCGACGCCCGCGACAACGTGGTCTAATGCAGAGGAGATGAACAGAAGGTAACGAAGGCAACGAAGGAAATGAGCAGGCGTCCCGATGCGAGGCTTCGCACCTTTGCTCGTCTTCGTTTCCTTGGTTGCCTTCTGTTAAAATGGGTTTCGTAAGCCTCTGCCAGCGGGTGGAACCCGACCCGTTCTTCGGCTACACGTTCTCTCTTGTCTTCAGGATTTCGCCATG